>QMRZ01000095.1 GCA_003649495.1 Thermoprotei archaeon
AACAGCTATTATGGGAGCCCCCAAGGCCTCTAGCTCCTGCAAGGCCCTAAGCGTCTCGTAGAAGGTGCGCCCTAAGCGGGATAATTCGTAGATTAGGACAGGGCGCGGCTTTTGCCTGGCAGCCTCGAGGAGACGCTTGAAGCCCTCACGCTCCCAGGGTGGGACAGCCCCCGAGACGCCTATATCCTTGAACCACCCTATGACGTTATAGCCATTCAGCCTAGCCCACTCCCTAATGGCCACTTCCTGGTTCTCAGGGTGCTCCTCAGAGAGGCTCACCCTAACATACGCGTAAGCCTCTCTCAAAACCCTACCCCCTTTCGACTAGGCCTTATGCTCAGAAATAACCCTTTTGCTCACAATAGCAGAAGGGCCCCCTTTTGGCAACCGCGCTTCACGCTGCCCCTCACATTACCTCTACCCTGGCCTTCTTGAGCACTATCTCCCCGTCCCGCGCTATGAAGGCCACGAAGTCTCCAGGCTTGATGCCGAGCAGCTCCCGCACTTCCTTAGGTATCGTGACCTGCCCCTTAGCCGACACCCGCGCAATCCACTTCCCCTTCATCACTACTTTCAAGAAGTAAGCCTTATTAATCTCTAGCGGGTAAAGAAGTTGGAAAGGTGGAAAGTATGCTGAGGGGACGGATAGACTGGTGGAAAGTCGCCTTCTACGCTGGCTACATGGCCGCGCTGGAGGCCGTGGACAGCCTGCTGGCCGGGCTCTCGGATGAGCGCCAGGTGAGCATAGAGGGCCTACGCATCCTGCTTGAGGACATGGCGCTGGACGCCAGGCAGCAGCTGGGGGAAGCCTGCATAGACCGCACAGCCCTAGGCCACGCGCTAAACACCACCTTCCCCACCAAGGCTAAGGCCGCTTCTCCCTAGCCAGCCTCACAGAAAGCCCGGCCACCCCTCTTTTTTCCCCTCGACACCCCACTCGGGGACTAGTCCCTTACACAGCTGCAGCTGTGTAATGCAGTTACACTAGGGAACCTGTGTAAAAAGTGAGGGCTACCTAGGGAGGTATCTCCCGCACCTGGGGCACGCGATATGGATGCGCCAGGTGCGCCATGAGTAGCCGCACCTGGGGCAGACGTAGACTAGCGAGCCTATGACGGCCCCCCGCCTCTCCAGGGCCCTGGCCTGCGGGCCCCTGCTCGCAGCCTCTCTCACAGCCACCACCTGAAAAAGACGGTAAAGAAGGCCCTAGGTGAAGACCCTGAGCAGTATTATGACGCCCAGTATGATGGTAATGGCAATGCCCATCAACAGCAGGGGCGATATGAAGCCCGTGACATCCGTGACTGCCGTCTCCCAGGCCTGGGTCACGCTGTAAAGCGGGTTGGTGGACTCAACTGGGAACTTAGAGGTGATGTTCCCTAAAACGCTGGCGAGTATCACAACAACTGCTATGCCCACGCTACCCAGCAGGATTATGTTGAGGCCCACCCTGATGTACGCCTCAGCTATGTTTACGCCACCACCACCCTTCCTAGCCATCAACATTACCACACCCATGCTCGGAAATACATGGTACATGAGAGAGGCAAAAGTGACCCAAGGTCGCCAGCCCCCCAGATAAATAGAGCCCCCAAAAGAGTGTAAATGCATACGCTAAGCCAGTAGTAGAGAAGTAGACTTTTGACGCCCAGAAAAAGCCAGAAAATTTTGAGAGAAAATATAGAGAAATACCCCTCTCAAAGTCTACTTCTCTACTACTTTGCTCCCCTCATTTAGACAAAGAGCGAATAGGGGGCAAAAGGGGCAGGTTCTCCAGAGTTATTAGGACTATACAGTTTCACACATTTGTCCCAATGAAAAGTTGGCAACTATATGGGGAGAACCTGCCCCTTTTGCCCCACCCCCCTTACTCTATTTCATAGAATTGGCAACTTCTACTCTTACCTAGAAAACGTTTCAACACTTGACGTAAGAGAGAAGGAAGGGCCTCTAGGCTACGCCTAGAGCGCCTAGCAGCTCATCCTCAGGTGGCTCTTTCACACGCCTGAGGCCTATGCCTTTGAAGTATCGCTCTCCACCTATCTTGACCTCAGGATACCTAGTGCGCATGAGCGCGTAGAACGCCCTCCTCGAGAGCACTCTCTCCACACCGCTCTCTCTAGCCCACTCTACATAGCTGTTGTAAAGCCTCTCTCTCTTCTCGCGTAGCAGGTCATCCTCTATGCAGCACTCTTCTATCCACGGGGCGAGTGGGAATCTGGCCCTCTCCAGCAATTCCCGCACCTCTTCCCTATCCCGCCTCTTTATCCGCCACCCTTTCTGCTGTAGTCGCCACATACACCAGAGTAGGAACTCTAGCACCTTATCCCGCTCTTGTGTGAGACGCTCCTTAATGCTGGGGTCTTTCTCCTCTTCACTTAGCGGATTATCCGTGTAGATTATCACGATACGGTCTAGGAGTGCGCTATCCAGCCTCTCAAATTGAGGTAGCTCATTCATGAATGAGATTACCTTGAGCACGTTGCGCCTCAGCTCTATGCGGGGCCTGTGCTTCCGATTAATTGATAGGGTGTCTCCACCTACCAGCCTCTTAAGCAGCTCCACGTTACGCAGGCTCGAGTCGGGCCTCTCTACTGTTACGTTAACACGGGCATGTATGAGGGGGGCGAGCGCAAATGGGTCACGGTCTATATCCATCAGGGGCACGCTGGCACACGCAGGGCCTAGAGCTGCGCGTAGCGCCTCAGCAAGCGTGCTCTTACCCGTGTTCTCTGGCCCTATGATAAACGCTATTAGCCTGAGGCTGAAGGGCGCTAAGATGCTGCCCAACACGTCTAGCAGCCTCTCCCACTCCTCATCTGAGTAGAAACGCCTTATCGCCTCCCATAGAGGGTTGTGGAGAAACGACTCCTCGACTATTGCCCCCTCTCTCAGAGCTTTAAGGAACCCCTCGTTAACGCGAGCTGGCACGCTATACGTAAAGTAGGCTGAGACAGCCCGCTTGAGCTCGAGCGTCTCAAGGTCTAGTATCCCGTTAGCTACAGGCAGGTAGCGTGGCGGGTTAATTGCCTCGAGGGGTATCATGCGAGACTGCGTTAGCGCCCATCCTTCAACCTCCTTAACCACAGTTTTGGTGACTAGACGGCCACCATACACGCGGCACAGAATCTCTAGCACCTCTTTTGCTGGCTTTATGCGCACCCCATCAGCAGCATAGACCTCTATCTCCTCATTCATGCAGACCTTAACGAATTTGAAGAGGCCAGAGTCACGTATCAACTCCCAGAGTAGGAGCGCCTTATCGCCCACTTTCAGCTTATCTACGGGCTTATTAGGCTCCAGCCACCCTCTCGCTATTGCCTGAGCCTCTATTACGTCCACAGCTAGGCCATAACCAATCGAGGAGAGGGCGTCAAGCTTCTCCTCAAGCGTCAAGTCCTTCCATACTTTCCTCAAATCCTCAGGCAATATGCTTACGCCACCTAGCTTCTCTCTTAAGCGCCTCAGAGCCTGCTTTGCTAAGAACACGTCACGGGCCTTAACGCCTAGCTCCACAGCTGCTATGCTCTCATCAATCTCCTCTAGACTCGCATATTCAAGCTGCCTTTCCCCCCTCTTCAACACAATCGTGGAATCCGTGATTAAGATTTGGAGCCCACTTTCGCCACTAACTGCAATCCTAATATGCCCCTCATCTCCATTATCTATGGGCAGGGAGGGGGGCCGAGCCTTGGGCGATGAGGCCCCAGACATGCTTCTCACCTCTTAGCCTTCTTTTTCTTCTTGGGCTTCTTGCCTGGCTTGTGCGGGTTACTCTTTGCATACCTCTTCCTGTATCTCCTCTTCATCCCCCCTCACCCCCTCAGCCTGGCTAGCTACTTTGAGGAAGCCCTCTAGGTGTCTCCTCAGCTCTCCAACCACTTCTATCGCCTGTTGATGGGGCATGTCATACTCTTCCTCTAGGATGTAGACTAGCGTGGCTGGCGAGAGTAGGGGCGTGTAGAGGGCCACTATGCTGAAGAGATCGCCTATGAGTAGGCCATGCTTCTCAGCCACCTGCTTGTATGCATGGTGTACCTCTGGCCAGATTCTCACATTAATGCCTGCCACTCTCTCACCGTGAGTTGCACGCGCCTCACCCCTTATAAGAGAGGGGGCAAGTAGGCTGAAAGTATTTCCTGCCTACAGTTTAACTACACAGCTGAGAGCTACATGATGCTCACGGCCACGTAGTTAAATGAGCCGGATAACCCCCTCATTTCACACAGGCCCTCAGGTAAACTGTGCGCCAGCTCTGCCTCTTTTTCCTGTGGAAAAGCAGCTATAGGCCCTTGGGGGTGTTAGCACAGGATAGAGGGGGGTTTGGTCATTATATTATAGATTCTACTCTCATGATTTTACCTTAGGCTAAGAGTGCTGTCTAGGCGGTTTGTGGGATGCTACTTATTTATAAGTGGGATGTGATGGGGAATAGTGATGAAGGAAGTGGAGAGGGATTGGGAGATGGAAGAGGAAGAGTGGGAAGAGCCTGAGCTCGAGGAAGAGGAGCGGGAGCTTGTGACTGATGCTGATGTGCTGGCGGCTGAGGCCTTAACCAATAGGAGACTGCTAACGCTCTTGCTCATGCTGGCCTCGGGGCCTAAGTATGCTTCCTCTATAGCTGAGGTTATCCCCCACAGCACGGCCCATAGGCTCCTCAGGAAGCTCGAGGAGCTTGGTGTGGTGGCTAGCTATAAGGGGGTAGATGGTAGGAGACGCTACTATAAGCTGACTGAGAGGGGAGAGGCTGTGCTCAATAACGTTACGCGCGTGTTGAGGAACTATGTGGCCAAGCTATTCAGGAAGTATGGGAAGAGGGTAAGTAGCGGCTACATATTGGAGCCAGGCCTGCTCAAAAAGGCTGTAGAGGAGCAGCTGGGGGTTCCCCTCAGCCTAATTGTAGGCTTCCTAGGCCTGAGCGTGTATAAGTACTATGGAGAGGAAGTCTACCTATTAGAGGAGAGATGAGCCTGTTAGAGAGGATCCCCTACCTGCTACCACCAAAGGATACGTGCTGGGTGTGTGGACGCAGCCTGTGGGGGCAGCCCCGCTACAAGGTGTGGCTCATAGTCAAGGAAGGGGGGCGCATAAAGAGGGTGTGTGGAATCCCCCTGGTGTATCGGGCTGTGGTGGTGTGTGAGTCATGCTGGCGGAAAATCCTCGGGGACGAGAGGGTGAGGGAGAGGTTCAGGGTCAAGTACCGCAAGCTCAAGACTTTGAGGCTAGACTAAAAGCCCTAGATGACGTGCTGAGGGAGATAAGAAGGGCGTGGAGCGAGAGACCTGAGGTGAAGCACCCGCTCACAGCGCTACACATAATGGCTGGAAGGGCGCTGAGGCTGGCTACTGGGGGGCTCCTAGAGGCTGAGAGGCTCTTAGAGGATATCAAGGCCGAGGAGAGGAGAGTGAGGAGCCGGCTTGAGAGGCTGTATGGCAGGGGCTACCTGACGGTTAAGAGAGTGCGGAATAAGGTGGGCAAGCCCTACTCCTACCTGGTGTGGAGAACCCCACGTAAGGACATCTACCTAAAGGGGGGAGAGGGCCAGCAGCTCTATAGGCTGAGGAGCTTGAGGAAGAGGATCCGAGAGAGGCTAGAGGCCCTGAGGAAGGCTAGGAACTACGCATATGCCTACTACATGTCTACTAGGCACTACGCCCCTAGCTCCTTAAGCCGTCGCCTTAACGTAGAGTAGGAGACGCCTAAGAGGCGGGCTATATCCGCATAGCTGAGGCCCTTCTCTCTATACTTCTTGACTAGGCGCAAATCCACCTTCTTACGTGGCCGGCCTATGTGCTTGCCTTGAAGCTTGGCCCTGAGCATCCCCTCTCTAGTCCGCTGCCTGAGGAGCTCCCTCTCCCTCTCAGCCACCCAGGTGAATATGGCTAAAATGAGCTTCCGCACCTGGGGGTCGAGGTTGGCCAGGAAGGCCTCTTTGGGGCTAACAGCTATTATGGGAGCCCCCAAGGCCTCTAGCTCCTGCAAGGCCCTAAGCGTCTCGTAGAAGGTGCGCCCTAAGCGGGATAATTCGTAGATTAGGACAGGGCGCGGCTTTTGCCTGGCAGC
>QMRZ01000096.1 GCA_003649495.1 Thermoprotei archaeon
AAGAGGTTCCACTGCGTCCTAGTCCCCGACACGCCCTCTATTAGGGGCATGCTCAAGGTAGTGGAGTATGTGGTAACATACGGGGAGATAGATAAGGAGACCCTAGCCCTACTCCTGGAGCGGAGGGGGAGGCTCACCGGGAATAGGAGGCTGACCCCCGAGTACCTGAAGTCCATAGGCTTCAACAGCTTCGAAGAACTAGCCGAGGCACTCCTCGAGGGCAAGGTCAGGGTAAAGGACCTGCCTGAGATGAAGCCGGTGTTCAGACTCCACCCCCCCTCAGGCGGCTTCAAGGGGAGCGTCAAGAAGCATTACAGGGAGGGGGGAGAGCTGGGGTATAGGGGCCCAGCCATTAACGAGCTGCTGAAGAGGATGATCTAAGCCTCCTCGAAGGCGCTCTTAATCCTCTGTAGGACCTCCTCGAAGTGCTGCGGCAGCTCCACTGGGTCTAGACCCCTCTTAAAGTACTCCGAGAACCTCCTCCTGACTTCCTCCTCCCCACCCTCCTCCCTCAACAGCTTGGCGTACTCAGCTATGTGAACTCCTCTGATCCTCTCCTCGGGCGGCGCCACCCCATCCCCCATCGGCACGTGCAGCCCCGCATCTATAGCCCCCTTGGCGGCCGCGAAGACTCTAGCCCCCCTTATCGCCCTCTTAAGCCCTATGTCCAGTACCGCCTCCTTGACACCCTTCCTGAGGGCCCTGAACGCTGCCAGCATCCCCACTAGGTAGGCGGCTGGCGTGTTCTTCGTGCCTCCCTTCCACCCGAACTCCTCGAGCTCTCTGGAGTGCGCCGACGCTATGGTGACGTCGCCTACGGGCTCAGCCCTTATCACCTGTGCTATGACGTGCCTGTTGCTTATGCGCACCACGAGCCTGGGCTTGCCTGATAGCAGTAGCTTCCTCCGCTTGTAGTAGTTAGTGACTCCCTCGCGGCGCCTCCTAAATGGGACCTTGTACCTACCGCTCCTCGCCACCACCGCTCACCTTAAGCAAGCCGTGCTCGCGCAGGTACATCCTTATGTGCGCCACGCTCCTGAACATCCCGCCCTTGGTGAGCATGTAGAGCCTCCTATAAGTCCTAGCATCTATGATGCCCTTATCCCTGAGCATCCTGAGGTACCTCCTCTGAGCTCTTATCCTCATTATCCAGAGCTCCTTCTCGCTTATCCACGGCCCCCTGCGCCTACCCGGCCCCCTCCTCCTCCCCTTCTTCCTCTGGAGCCTCCTAATTCTCCACCTGCCTCTGCTGGGGGTTGAGGGCGGCAGCTTACGTATCACGCCATCGTGTATTAGCCTCCTCACATCCTCCCTCGTTACAGCAGTCTCCACCCTGTCCAGCTTCTCGGGGTCTATCCACACTCTAGACTCCCCCACTCCCAGTATGTCAGCCGCCAGCCTCCTGACCATCCTGACGACGCTCACGCTATCCCCTCACCGCCACTCCCTAGCATGTCTTAAAGCCTTTCGGCTCAGACGCCAGCGTTGACCACCTTGAGGCCCAGCTCCTCAGCCCTCCTGAGTATCTCCCCCCTCTTCCTAGCGCCTACCGTGGCGGCTATCCTGACCACGTGCACGCGGGGGTCGAGCCCCTCCAGCTGTGAGGGCGTGTGGACTAGGACCTCCACCTTGCCAGAAGGGTGCAGGCCCCTCACAGCTCTGGGCCCCCTGTAACCGATCTTGACTCGCGCGGGGAAGCCCTTGCGCTCCAGCCTGATCTTGTTATCCAGGCCGCTCCTGGGGCTCCTCCACGAATCGTCCAGCCTGGCCAGGTACCAGCTGTTCATCCTGATGAACCTCGGCCTCCTCCTGCCTATCTCAGCCCTCAGCCTCAGCAGCCTCCTGAGCTCCTTCTCCCCCAGTTCAGCAGCGCTCATGGCCGTCACCAAACAGGGTTGGCCGCCCTTTTAAAGTTAGTATACGTAGGCTAGGAGTACGCCGCCCACGCCCACCTCCTCAGCCTCCTTGTGGCTCATGACCCCCTTCGAAGTCGAGACTATGAGCAAGCCGATGTCCCTGGCAGGCAGGTACCTTTCCTCCCACTTCTCGAACTCGTCCTTCTTGACTGGGAACCGGGGCTTTATCACGCCACAGTCATTTATCCTGCCGAGAAGCTGGACCCTCAGCTTCCCCCCTCGCCCATCCTCTATATACTCGACCTCGCCTATGTAGCCAGCCTTCCGCATGACCTTGAGGACCTCTATGATCAGCTTCGATGAGGGGTAGATTATACACTCCCTCTTTCCCCGGGCCTCGTTGTTCTTTATCGTGGCCAGCGCGTTGGCCAGCGTATCCATCATCACCATGGCAGCTCCTTAGGCATCCCCGGCGCACATCTTAAAGCCTTTCGCCTTCTCAGACCCTGAGGGGCGGCTTATGAGAGTGGTGCTCGCATCTCAGTGGTTCCCGCCTGACGTGGGAGGTGTTTCAAGTCACGTCAGAGACTTGGCGTACACTCTCGTGCGGCGGGGCCACGAGGTGCTAGTGCTGACGCGCAGGGGGAGGAGGTATGGGGACCTACGTGTAGAGGGGCTAAGCAGGGTCGAGTGCGCCTCCATCCCTCTCAGCATGGCGGGGAGGGGGAGGATAGCTTCTCTATTAACGCTCTTCAAGCCCGACCTGGTGCACGTCCATCACGCCTTCACGCCAATCCCACTCGCGGCAGCCGCAGCCGCCGCGGCACTGGGGTATCCCACGGTTCTGACTAATCACAGCTCTTACCTCGATGGGTGGGACTTGGCGCGAATCGCCCTAGGCAAGGCGGCGCTACCCGTGAGAGCCGTGCTATCCAAGGTAGACGAGGTAATCGCCGTTAGCCGCAGCGCCGCCAGGTTCATAGCGGCCTTCCTGCCTCCCGGCCGCCAAGTTAGAGTGATCCCCAATGGAGTGGACGCTGAGCGCTTCAAGCCTTGTGGGCCAGCGCCTCTACGTGACTCGATATCGGCTGACTTCGTAATTCTCTTCGTGGGTAGGCTCGTGTATAGGAAGGGACTTACAGTGCTCCTCAAGGCCCTCTCTCTGCTGAAGGATTTAGACCTCACCCTAGTGGTAGTGGGAGAGGGGCCCTTAAGGCCGAGCGCTGAGGCGCTCGCCAGGCGCTTAGCAATCGAGGATAGGGTGATGTTCCTGGGGAGCATTAATGAGTGGGAGTTGCCCGGAGTCTATAGGTCTGCAGACGTGGTTGCTGTGCCCAGCCTTTATGGCGAGGCATTCGGAATCGTCGCGCTTGAGGCGATGGCGACCGGCAGGCCCGTGGTTGCATCTAGAGTAGGCGGACTCAGCGAGTTAGTGATTGGAGGCGAGACCGGGGTCTTAGTGCCTCCCGGAGACCCGGAGGCGCTAGCAGAGGCCCTTAGGGCTCTCTATGAAGATGAGGAGCTGCGGGCTCAAATGGGGAGGAGGGGTAGGGCTAGGATACTCGAGCTGTACGACTGGCGCGTGGTGATCAGGCACCTTGAAGAAGTCTATGAAGCTGCTCGGGAGAGGCTTAGCGTGGCAAGGCCTCGCATGACCATAACCAGCTAGCTTAGCTGTACTTTCTGAAGCCCAGCTCCTCAGCCACCTCTCTGAAGCATCTCCTGCAGAGGTAGAGCCCATACTTCCTAATTATCGCTTCGTGAGTTCCGCACCTGACGCATCTCATGGACCCCTTCCCGAACTTCCTCTTCTTGGGGGGCCTGAGCTTCGCCATCTACACCACCTTAGCCCCTAGGACCTTCTCTATAAACTGTATCGCCTCCTCCTTAGTCACGTAATGGTTCTTCCCTATGCTGGACCTCCTCCGCCTCCTCCTAGCCACCCTGTAGCCCGGCCTCTCTAACGCCACTATTACGTCCATGCCGAATATGCCTATCGCCGGGTCGTACCTCGCCCCTGGGATGTGGATGTGCTCCTTTATCCCGAAGGCGAAGTTCCCCCTTTCATCAATGCTGGACTCCTTGATCTTGTAGTCGACAGCCGCCAGCGCCTTCTTGAGGAACTCATATGCTTTCTCCCCTCTCAGCGTCACCATACACGCTATGTTCTCCCCCCTCTTAATCCCGAACTCCTTTATCGTCCTCTTAGCCTTCCTGAAGGTTGGCTTCTGCCCCGTCAGCTCTTCCAGCACCTTGGCTGCCCTAGCTAGCCGCTCCCCAGACTCACCAACGCCTATGTGGACCACTACCTTCCCTATGAACACCCTCCTCATGGGGTGACCCACGTCCAGATACGGCGCCTTCGCCATGGACGCTCCCACACGTGGGAGGGGTTGTAAAATTTAAACCTTGTGAGCTGGCCTACACCGGCTCCTCGCGGGCCAGCCTCTTCTCCCACTCCTCCACCTCCTCCCTCGTCGGGAGGGATATTAGCGGCTTTTCCCTCCCGATGGCGAACACATATTCCAGGATGGTCCTCGCGACATCTCCATCCTCGCTCTTCAGCGTGACTATGGACCTGGCACGCTTGAATATCTGATGTATCGACTCAACCCGCCCCAGGAAGCCCACGTTCCTGCCGTCTATCACGTACGCCAGGACTCCCTCCTCCATCCTGACGTGCTCCACTATCTCCTTCTTAGAGAGATCGAGCAACACGGTGTCAAACGTCCTATACGTGTCCTCAACCGGGTTCATGGGGTCGCGGAGCCTCAGGAGGTAGTTACGGCCATCGTGGAACGTCAACTGCAGGTTGCCGCCCCTGACCATAGTCTTCCTCTTTATCCTCAGCGGCTTGAGCCTAGCCTCCTCCTCGCCTATCCTGTGCAGCATGAAGAACTTAGTGGGGTGTGGGAGGACCCGGTAATACTCCTCGGGGCCCCTGAGGTAGATGACGTCCATGAGCCCGACGGGGAACTTGTAGTCGGTCACCACTCTCCCATCCACATAAACCCTCCTCTCAGCTAACACCTTCCTAGCCTCCTTCATTGTGAGCGCATAGCCCAGCACATCCCTGATCAGCACGCCCAGGGGTATGCAGCGGGCGAGGGGGTGGGGACCAGGCGCCGGCTTCACAGCCCACACGAACTCCTTCCTGTGTATAGGCCAGAATGATGGCGACGTGGCCCGCCTGAGGTGCCTTAGTGACCCCTTAGCCCTCCTCACCACCTCCTCCCACCTCGGCCTGAGCCATAGCCTTCCTCCTCTCCAGGATCCTGCGCCTCCAGGGGTCCGAGAGATCCAGCTTCGTTATCACCACCTTGGATGGGTGAATCGGCACGTAGACCTCTCTTCCATCAGACCTGACCCTGGTGGCTCCTTCAACGTAGATCCTCATCTTCTTCAAACTAACCCTCACGACCCTTCCCTCATGTCCCTTGAAGCTTCCCCTGACGATCATCACCGTGTCGCCCCTCCTGACCCTCATCCTCTTAATTCCGTACTCCTTCCTAAGCTCCTCGGAGAGGGGGCTACTATCTGCTTAGCCCTGACGTGTAGCGGGGCTTGGTATATCATCCTCTTCCTGACCTTCCTGGGCTGGCTCGAGCTATGCTTCACGCTTTACACCGCAGTGGTAGAAGGCTAGTTGAGTTTAAAAATCTGCCGCAGCTAGCCAGTCTCGCCTGACTCGCCGCTCGCGGCAGCTGCAGCCGCTCTCTCCCTCTCGATCTGCTTCTTCGTCTCCTCCACTATCTTGTTCCAGTCGATACATCTCCTTATTAGCGCCTGAAGGTGCTGCTTTAAGAGTTGCGTAGCCTTATCCTTCCCCAGCCTGGCCACATTCCACGTCACAAATGGCGAGTAGAAAGTAGCCTTAGTTATCCTCGGCTTATCGCCCTCCAGCCTAAACTGAATGAAACCGAGCTCCCTCAGGTAACACGTGTCGTTAGGGCATAGGATGTCGAGCTCCCGGTTCTCCTTCTTTATGTAGACCACCTTATACTCGCTCGG
>QMRZ01000097.1 GCA_003649495.1 Thermoprotei archaeon
GCTGAGGAGGTGACTGTGACGAGTCTCAGGGCCAGGAAGGGGGTCTGGGCTGAGACGCTTGACGTGAGTAAGAGGGGGCGTGTAGAGGGCCTGGTGGTGGCCGAGCAGGTGTATATGGAGAGCGGGAGCTACGCGGACAAGATCTACGCCAAAGTCTTCGAGTGCGAGGAGAGGTGCCGGGTGCGCGAGCTATACGCGGAGGAGGCGATAATAGGGGACTTTAGCAGGGTGGGGAGCGTGAGGTACAGCAGGGAGCTAAGGACAGGGCGTGGTGTTGAGATCATCGCCTCCGAGAAGGTGGATGCGATAGAGTTCCCGAGAGACCCCTAGCTCAGCCTCTGGAAGATGGGCGGAGTCATGACAACATGAGGTAGGCATTGAGGAGCACGTCAACACCCTCCACAGCTATTCTACTGAGCACGCTCCTTACGCCTCGCTGATTCTAACTCACTCGTGGCTGTAATCAGCGAGGGAATCTGAGTCGAGGGGGCCTAGCTTTTAACTGCTGACGCAGCTTGTCCCTGTGCCTAGGCCACGTCTCAAGCTGCTGGAGGCTGAGGCTGTCAAAGTGATACATGAGTCAGCCCTGAAGCTGCTGGAGGAGGTCGGGGTCTGGATCGATAATGAGGAGGCGCTCGCCCTCCTCAGGGAGGCTGGCGCCGAGGTTAGGGGGCGCGTGGCGGCGATTCCTCCCAGCCTCGTGGAGGAGGCGGTGAGGAAGGTGCCGCGCAGCTTCACGCTATATGACACGCGGGGGAGGCCCTACGCGGTCATCGGAGAGAGCGTAACGCACTTTAATCCGGGCTCGGCCGCCACGTGGATCCTCGACTACGGCTCAGCTAAGCCCAGGAGGCCTACCCTGGAGGACGTAGAGCGGGTGGCGAGGCTCGCCGACTCGCTGCCTAACATCAAGTTGCAGAGCACGGCGATAGTGCCCTGGGACGTGCCTGAGGAGCTCAGGGATAGAATCAGGCTATACGTAGTGTTAAAGCTGTCGTCCAAGCCTGTGGTGACTGGAGCCTTCACAGTTGAGGGGGCCCGCGAGATGCTGGAGATGCTAAGGATCGTGGTTGGGGATCCATCTGAGAAGCCGTGCGCGATATTCGATGTCTGTCCATCCCCTCCCCTCAAGTGGAGCCGCATAACGTCCCAGAACCTCCTCGACTGCGCGAGGAGCGGCGTCCCAGTGGAGATAGTCCCGATGCCGCAGCTGGGGGCTACCGCCCCCGTCACGCTGGCTGGGGCTCTAGTGCAGCACCACGCTGAGGCCCTGTCGGGGGTAGTGCTGGCCCAGCTCGCGAGGCCGGGGGCTCCCGTCATATACGGGGGCTCCCCCTGCGAGTTCGACATGTTCAGGGCGACTGCCAACATAGCTAGCCCCGAGACCATGCTGCTCTACATCGGCTATGTGGAGCTGGCCAGGGAGCTGGGAATCCCCACTCACGGCTACCTGGCGCTGAGCGACTCTAAGCTAGTCGATTATCAGGCGGGCGTGGAGGCCTGTATGGGCGCGCTCGTAGCGGCGCTGGCTGGCGTGGATGTGGCCTCGGGGCCCGGCATGCTGGAGTTCGAGAACGTGTTTAGCCTCGAGAAGCTCGTGCTGGATGACGAGGCGTGCGGGTATGCCCTCAGGCTGGCTGAGGGCTTCGAGGTGGATGAAGAGCGCTTGGCGCTACGAGTGTTCAGGGAGGTGCGGTGGTCAGCTGGCTTCCTGAGGCACCTGCACACCGTGAGGCACTTCAGAGAGGAGCACTACGTGCCCCGGATATTCGATAGATCACCTAGGGCGCAGAGTGGGGCCACCGCCCTGGAGATAGCGCATACCGAGGTTGAGAGGCTACTGAAAGAGCACGAGCCCGAGCCACTGTCCTCCGACGTTGAGAGGAGGTTAGACGAGGCGGCACGGGGAATGTTCGAGGAAAGGGGGCTCAAGCTGCCGAAGCTGTAGCTGACGAGGCCATAGCTATAATAGGTTGGCGCCTTACAGCATGTCCCTCACCGCGTATCCTATGAGCGGATCCGCTAGGCGATACCTCCCCTCTCTCTTTTCCAGGAAGCCGTACCTGATGAGGTTGCGGAGGTACTTAGAGAGCTGATTTGGAGGGATGCGCCTGCCTAGCCTGACCTCTAGGTACCTCCTCACCTCGGACCACGTCAACTCCCCAGTGGAGAGGGCCCTCATTATCGTTAGGTACCTGGCTCTGGCCGCAGCCCTCCCCGCGAGGAACCTCTCCACTTCAGCAGCCACGAGCCCCTTTGCAGTCTCGATGGTCCTCTCAAGAGCCCTCTCCGCGTCGCTCAGCTTCCAGCAGTACCAGCCGAAGTACGTCAGCCAGCCTATCACTCCATCGAGGACCTCCACGGCCCTTAAGAGCACCCCCTCGCCTACGCTTACGCCAACCTCCTCAAAGCCCCTTCTAAGGAACTCGATCGCCTCATCCGGGCTTAGCCTCCTCGTGTGTATCTCGACGAAGGGCCTGCCGTACAGCGGCGACTCGGGATCATCAACGCGGATGAGAGAGTCGAGCAACCTCACCTCGGAGCCCGTCAATACCAGCTTGACCCTGTCCAGGTTATCGTAAATGTACGCGAGGGCGCTCGGAAACCACCTCACCCCAGCCAGCTCCTGGGCCTCATCCACCGCGAAGATTAGGGAGCCCTCCACAGCGGAGTTCGCCTCCTCTAGCAGGTCCAGCATCACCCTCCTCGGCTCCTCGCCCAGTCTCACCTCCACGCCGTACACGCTGACTCCCCTGACCCTCCTGAGGAGCGTCCTCAGGAGCCCCACGAACCTGCCTCCCCTCAGGACTTCCTCAAGAGCTTTAGCCAGCACCGAGTTTAGGTAATCCTCAGAGCCCAGGGTCTCTCGAGCGTCTAGCAGCAGGCTGGGCGAGGAGAGGGAGTTCAACGCAACCTTAAGCAGTGAAGTCTTCCCAGTTCTACGAGGGCCGAGGATTACCACCATCCTAGTTGAAGGATCGGCCAGCTCCCTCACCAGCCTTCCCAGCTCATCCTCCATGTCAAAGAAGTCCTCAATCCTCTCCTTCGGCCTCGGGTCGAAGAGCAAGTTAGCACCCCCCTAACCTACTTAGCACCCCCCTAACTTATATCCGTTTGCGGAGGACATAGTCAGCTTAAGCACCTCTGGTCGTGGGCTCCAGGATATTTAAGCGAGCGACCATTGGTTTAGAGGTGGCATGGACGTTAAGATAAGCGTGATAGGAGCTGGCAGCGCCGTATTCTCCTTGACACTCATAAGGGGGCTCTGCACTAGTGAATGCCTCGAGGGTAGCACGGTAAGCCTCATGGACATTGATGAGGAGAGGCTCAGTGCCGCGTACGCACTCCTCAGGAGGTACGCTGAGGAGCTGGGCGTGAGGCTGAAGGTGGAGAAGACCATGGATCGGAGGGAATCGCTGAGGGACGCGGACTTCGTGATAAATACGGCGCTCGCCGCTGGCCACCACAGGCTTAGGGAGGGGTGGAGGGTCGCTAGGAGCATGGGCTACAGGCATGGCGGGAGCCTGCACGTGATGCATGATGAGGCGTTCTGGATAAACTTCTACCAGTTTAGGCTCTTCGAGTCCATACTCGAGGACATGCTCGACGTGTGCCCCGACGCCTGGTACGTACAGCTTGCGAACCCGGTGCTTGCCAGCATAACTTACCTGGGCAGGAAGTACCCTGAGGCTAAGATCGTGGGGCTGTGCCATGGCTTCATGGGCGCCTACCGCCTGGCTGATGCCCTGGGGCTTGAGAGGAGTAGGGTGAGCTTCGAGGCTATAGGGGTTAACCACTTCATATGGCTCACCAGCTTCCGCTATAATGGCGAGGACGCTTACCCGCTAATAGATGAGTGGCTAGAGAGGGAGGCCTCTCGGTATTGGGAGCGCTGCCCCCCGAGTGATCCCCTCGGGCCGAAGGCCTTCGACCTCTATAAGAGGCTGGGCCTCTTTCCAGTGGGGGATACGTGCACGCCGGGGGGCGGCTCATGGCCACACTGGTACCACCTGGATGACGAGACTGAGAGGAGATGGAGGGAGGATCCCTCGGGGTGGTGGGAGGGGTACTTCAAGTGGGTGAGCAGGAGGGTTGAGGAGCTCCTGTCGATGGCTAGGGATCCGAGTATCAAGGTCACTGAGCGGCTCCCGCCCCACGAGCGTGAGGGGCTCGTCATACCCCTCATCGAGTCGCTGGCGTGTGGCCGGAAGCGCGTGCTACAGGTGAACATACTCAATCGGGGCGCCCTAATCCCCGGCATCCCCCAGGACTTCGCAGTTGAGCTCCCGGCGCTCGTCAGTAGCAGGGGAGTGCAGGGGATCCAGACTAGCGGGCTTCCGAGGAGGATAACCGCCTACATCCTGAGGGATAGGGTAGCGCCAGTCGAGGTGGAGCTGGAGGCCTACGAGAGCGGCGATAGGGAGCTGCTAGTCCAGCTGGTAATGATGGACCCGTGGACCCGCTCGAGGGAGCAGGCTGAGCGCCTGGTGGAGGGAATACTGTCCCTGCCTTACCACGAGGAAATGAGGAAGCATTATCGGTGAAGCCCTCCCCTGTAGAGCATCAAGCCCAACGCAGCCACTACCCCTGTCGAGAGCCATACCACGGGGTCGAGGAAGCTGATGGAGATGAACGCTAGGATCAGGGCTATGGAGAGCAGTGGAGGTAGAGGGATCGCGCCGAGTGATAGGGGTACTCTGAAGGCCCTGGGGGCCTCGGGCGCCCTGAGCCTCAACACGATGACTGCCGCGTTCACCGCTGTGAAGGCCAGTATGCAGGAGAGGGAGGATGTCTTGCCCACCACGTCCACCAGCTTGTACTCCACCTCGCCAACCCTCAGCTCGAGCCCCGTCAGCTGAGGCACGTAGACTGAGATCAGTATGGTGAATGCAGCCAGCGCGCCAGCAGCCGCCACTGCGACGTAGGGCGTCCTCCTCCTGGAATCCACCCTCCCGAAACTGCTGGACACGACGCCCTCCTCCGCGAGGCCGTAGAGGAGCCTCGAGGACGAGACTAGGAAGCCCAGGACGGTGTTCGAGGTTGAGAAGAGTGCTATCCCCATCAGGAGGTGGTAGGCTGGGGGCCACGCCACGGCAGCTGCATCGGCTAATGGAGCCCGGGACTCGGCCAGCGCCTGCCAGGGCATCAGCCTCACAGCAGCTAGCGCCACCAGCAGGTAGAGAGCCGAGGTCAGCATTAAGGCTAGGAGTATGGCTAGGGGGATCGTCCTCCGCGCCTCCCTAGTCTCCTCACTGAGCGTGGGCTGAAGCTCGAAGCCAGTGAAGGCGAAGTAGAAGACCGCCGCGCCCAGGAGCATCGCTGTGACTGGGTCCAGGGAGGGGTTGAAGGCTAGGTAGTTGGGCGACCTGGCGGGCATCATCAGCCCGAGGCTTGCTACGAGCAGCAGGCCAGCAGCCTCCACGAATGTGAAGAGGACCGTGAGCGTGGCGGACTCCTCTATCCCAGCCCAGTTAACCACGGAGAGGACTGCTATGAGAGCTAGCGAGACCCAGGGTATGAGCTCCTCGCCGAGCCCGAGCAGCTGGGTGAAGTACCTTGAGAAGCCCACGGCCGCGGTGGCGGCGCCCGCCACCCCCTCGTAGAATATCAGCCACGCAGCCGTGAAAGCCAGCGCCCTCCTGCTCGGGAATGCCTGCTCAACGTAAGTGTGCGTGCTGGCGGCCGTCGGGTACATGGAGGACAGCTCCGCATACGACAAGCCCGTGGTGAGCGCTATCACGCTGGCGAAGAGCACGCTAGCCCAGACGGCATCCCCCGCGAAGCCAGCCGCCCTGCCTATGAGGA
>QMRZ01000098.1 GCA_003649495.1 Thermoprotei archaeon
CTACAAGCCCACTAGGGGGCGGGTGGAGATACTGGGGGAGGACTCGCGGAGCCTGAAGGCCTCCGACGTGGCGCTGAGAGTAGGCTACGTCTACCAGAACCCCGATCACCAGCTCTTCTGCGAGACTGTGTATGAGGAGGTTGCCTACGCGCTCTTCAACGCGGGGCTGCCGAGGGACGAGGTTGACCGGAGAGTGGCTAGCGCGCTCAAGCAGGTGCACCTCGATGGGCTGGAGGAGGAGCGCCCCTACTTCCTGAGTAAGGGTGAGAGGCAGAGGCTCGCCCTCGCTGTCGTGCTCGCCATGGACCCGGAGGTCCTCATAGTGGATGAGCCCACCACCGGGCAGGACCCAGCTCAGTCTAGGGAGATCATGGAGCTCCTCAGGGGGGTGAACGCGAGGGGCAAGACCGTGGTGGTCATAACTCATGACATGGAGCTCGTGGCGGAGTACGCGTCTAGGGTTGCAGTATTGAGCGAGGGGAGGCTGCTGGCGGTGGGTCCTCCCCGAGCCATACTGGCGGATGAGGAGTTGATGAGTAGGGCGGGGCTCGAGCCCCCTCAGATAGTGGAGCTATCCTTAAGGCTCTTCGGTCAGCCCCTCCTATCGGTCGAGGAGGTGGTGGTGTGTGAGTAAGGACTTGGTGAGGGAGAGGGTCTGGAGAGAGCTGAGGAGGTACGCTAAGCCGGACTCCAGGTTCCACTACGACTTCTCCGAGTTCATACCGGATTTCGAGGGGAGTGAGCGGTGCGCTGATGCCATCAGGAGGATGGACGTCTACAGGAGGGCTAAGCTGCTCTTCATAACGCCGGATAACTGCCTGGAGGTGCTTAGGATGTACGCCATCCTCGACTCCAAGCCCTTCATAATGCCCACCTACGGGATAAGGAGGGGCTTCGTGTACATCTCGAGGGAGCTCGTGCCCCCAGGCAAGGAGGACTTCGCCGCCACGCTGGATGGGGCCGAGAGGTTCGGCAAGTACGTCTCCCTCGAGGAGATAGCGGAGATGGGGAGGATAGACCTGATGGTCACGGGCGCCTCAGCCGTGAGCGTGAGCGGCGTGAGGTACGGGAAGGGGCACGGGTACTTCGACTTGGAGTGGGCCATGATGAGGGAGATAGGGGTGGTGGATGAGGACACGCCCGTCATAGCTGTGGTGCACGATGTCCAGGTAGTTGAGGAGGAGCTCGAGGCTGACAGGTATGATACGGTAGTCGACTACATAGTGACGCCCACTCGAGTCATCAGAGTGGGGGGCAAGAGGCCCAAGCCGGCTGGCATCAGCTGGGAGCGGCTGCCGAGGCAGCTGCTGGAGGAGATACCGCCGCTGATGGAGCTCTACAGGAGGCGGTTTGGGAGCGCGCCAGCCCCCTAGCTAGACTGCTCGAGCCCTTTCTCAGCTATGGGCTTATAGCCCTCGCCCTACCCTGGAGTCTGGGAGCGTGGCAGCCTTTAAGGAGTTTAAGGGCCGGGACGAGCTGATAGATGAGCTCAGGCTCGATGAGGCGCACAGGATAGTCCACGTGTTCCTCGAGGAGCCCTCGCCGCCGGAGCCGGGCCCCTCGATTGATGAGGTAGAGCTAGCCGAGGCTGTGAGGGAGGCGCTGAGGAGGAGGGGGGTCAGCAGGCTCTACAAGTTCCAGGCCGAGGCCCTGGAGAAGATAAGGTCTGGCAGGAACACCGTGATAGTCGCGGGCACTGGTGCGGGGAAGACTGAGGCCTTCCTCCTACCCATACTGGAGGACGTGGTTGAGAACCCCTTTAGGGGGGTTAGGGCGCTGCTCGTGTACCCGACTAAGGCGTTGGCTAGAGATCAGCTGGCTAGGGTGAACTCGCTGGTCAGCACGGTCTTCGGGGCTAGGGCCCTCGCGTTCGACGGCGATACGAGTGAGAGGGAGAGGGAGGCCATATACGCTATGCCGCCCCCCATACTCGCAACAAACCCCGACATGCTGCACTACGGGCTTATGCGGTCGCCGCGGTTTAGGGAGCTAGTGTCAACTGCCAAGTACGTGGTGCTGGACGACATGCACGTCTACGGGGGGGTCTTCGGCGCTCACGTCGCCTACGTGCTGAGGCGGCTCCGCCGCATCCTCAGGGGGGAGCCTGTCTTCATAGGAGCTACGGCCACGATAGGCAACCCCCGCGAGTTCGCGGGCACCCTGTTCGGGGGCCGCGTCGATGTCGTGGAGGCGAGGGCTGGCAGGAGGAGCCCAACCTACCACATAATGGTGAAGCCTGTGGCGCGCTCTAGGCTTGTGGAGGCTGCCCACCTGGTCGCCAGGTGTGTTGAGAGAGGGCTTAAGACGCTCGTGTTCGCAGATAGCCACAAGCTAGTAGAGCTGATTCACAGGCTGTGCAGGAGGATGGGCGTCGAGGTCTACGTCCACAGGGCTGGCCTCCTCCCCGAGGAGCGTAGAAGGATAGAGGAGGGCTTGAAGAGGGGCGAGATAATGGCTGTCGCAGCAACCCCCACCTTGGAGCTGGGGATAGATATAGGGGATCTGGACTGCGTCATACTGGCCAACGTGCCGCCCACCTACAGCAAGTACGTCCAGCGGACCGGCCGCTGCGGGAGGAGGGGGAGGAAGGCCTACGTGATGATGATACTCGGCAATGACCCGATAAGCCAGTACTACGAGAACTACCCCCACGACTTCTTTGGCAAGGGCTTCGAGCCTCTGGCGATCGAGCTGAGGAATGAGGAGGTCGTCAAGGTGCAGCTGCTGGCGATGGCTCTGGACAGCCCGGTGAGGCTATCGGAGCTCAGCGAGTTCGAGAGGAGGGTGGCGGAGGAGCTCGTCAAGCAGGGGTACATGAGGCTGGTTAGGAGCAGGGGCTACCTGAGGTGCACCTCCAGGGGGGCCAGGTACCTGCGTAGCAGGCCAGGGCTGAGGGGCGTGGGCGAGATGGTGCGGATATACGACGTGCGGGGCAGGCTGGTGGGGTACAGGGAGATGCCCATGGCTATTAAGGAGCTGTTCCCCGGCGCCATCTACCTGCACGGGGGCGAGGTGTACATGTCCCTGGAGCTTGCGCCCCCGCGCGCCCTAGTCAGGAGGCTGCCCCCCGACTTCAGCCTGGTGACGAGCCCCCTCTACTACTCGGAGCCTGAGGAGTTTAAGCCTGAGTCCACCCGCACGGTAGTTGGAGTGCGGGTTGAGTACGGGGAGCTGAGGGTTAAGGAGGCAGTCTACGGCTACGTCGTGAAGGACTTCGCGAGTGGGGCTGTGCTGCGGGAAGCAGTGCTCGACAAGGAGTACAGCTACGTATTCAAGACTAAGGGGCTCCTCATACTCCTCCCTACCGAGCCCTCGTGGAGCTTGATGGAGAGCGCTGAGGCGGTGCACGCTGTGGAGCACGTACTGATAGCCGCTGCTCAGACAGTGGTTGGGGCAGGGCTCACCGACATGGGTGGCGTGAGCTTCCCGACGGGGCACATATTCATCTACGACTCATTCCCCGGGGGCTCTGGCTGTTCGAAGCTCTTATTCAATCGCTTGGAGGAGGCCCTGAAGAGGGCTTACAGGATGGTTAGGGCGTGTAACTGCGTGGACGGCTGCCCTAAGTGTGTGTACTCGCCCTACTGCGGCAATAACAACAGGGTCCTCTCGAGGAGGAGGGCCCTACACCTGCTGGAGCGGATACTGAGGGGCGAGATCGAGGGGCTCGAAGTCCAGGAGGCTCTCGAGGGGAGGCCCTTAGCGTGAGAATCCCGCCGCCCCCTAGCGCGGGCGCCTTAGATCAGGGATAGCCTCTTGAGCGGCTCGAGCCTCCCCTCCCTCTTATAGATCCTCAGAGCCTCTAGCACTTCTTCACGCGTAACCGCGAAGGCCTGCCGCACCCTCTGGGAGACCTCCGTCTCTCTTATGAAGAGGGCTTGTGCCACCTGGGTCAGGTTACTCTTACTGCTCCTGAGGCTGGCCGTCTCAAAGTCGAATATGACTGGCTGCATGTCACGCGTGACCAGCACGTGGCCCTTAATCCTTGAGAGCTCCTTGTGGACTAGGCCTAGCTGGTCCAGGGTAACTGCCTGCTGTAGCAGGCGGCGAACCACCTCCCTCACCATGGGCGGCGGAGCCCTCAGCACCCAGTGCTCAAGTGGCTCTCCCTCGATAAAGCGCCACACCAGGAAGTTCCTGGAGGCGGCTATTAGAAGGGGGCCGATCCCAGCTGTATTAGCCAGCCTAAGCCTCTCTGCCTCAGGCAGCAGGGAGGGCCTATTGGAGTCGAGCCTCCTGGCCTTGATGGCTACTACGCTCGACCCTGCTGTGCCCTTGAGCACGACGCTGGTCGTGCCCTTAGCCACCACGCGGACTCCCCACAGCTCGACGGGCCCCTCGAAGATTAGGCCATCCACACCCAGCTGCGTTAGCTCCACCAGCCTCCTCCTAGCGGCTGACGGGTCGCCTGTGGGGTAAGCCAGCACCCTCAGGTGAGCCCTCTCCAGCTCCCAGAGCCTCAAGAGCTGAGCCATGGATACCTCCTCACCAGCCAGCTGGCCAGGCGTGCCCTATACTCGGGGTTAGCTGACGCGTCAGCCACGCGGGGGCCGACGTAGATCTCATAGCCCCTCCTCAGGCACTCGGTTATGTGCTCCCCAACGTTGTAGGCCGATATGAGCTTGGCTAGCGCTTGCTCCACACTGTGGAGCTTGCGCCTCCTAATCACCACCCACCTATCCCCCTCGATGTAGGGGCCAGCCACTGCCCCTCCCTCCAGGTATTTACTGATGAAGCGCACGTCGTGATCCGAGTACACGGGGGGGCCATAGTGCTTCTCCAGGGGCGACAGGGTTAGCGACTCCAGCTCGAAGAGCAGCACCAGCTCCTCGCCTGAGGTCCAGGCATGGGAGCTGTATACCACGAACCCGGCTCGCTCAAGCCCGTTGGACAGCGCTCGGAGCGCCCTCTTGATCTGGCCCCACAGCACGTCCTCAGGGAGCCTGGGGATGGAGGTCTTGATCGCGACTACTGCCCTGGAGCGCAGCAGCTCGTCGAGAGCGTATTCGGCACGCTCCGGGGGGTAGAAGAAGCTGATGCTCGGGGCTCTGAGGAATGCCCTTGAGGCGGCTATGAATTTACACATGCTCTCTATAGAGACGGGGCTAGCCACGTTCCTCCGCGGGTCTACCGGGTCGATCACCACCAGTGGCTCACGGAACTTCCTGAGCACTTCCCGTAAATCCCCGTAGTGGTGCTCCGGGTCTATGACCGTCCTGTACGGCCTCCACTTGGCAGCTGCCTCTATTGTGGACTTGAAGGAGCCGTAGTGTAGCGTGAGGAGCTCCAGGAGGTAGCCCGAGAATCCCTCTACCCTTATCTCAGCGCCGTACACGCCTATGCCCTTCGCGAACCTCTTGAGCAGCCTCACCTCATCCCTCAAGCCCGGCCTCTCCTCGAGGCTCCTACGCACGTACATCGTGTGGAAGGGGGTCCTGTCAACTGGCGACCGTATCTCGAGGGGCGAGTCAACCCTGTATGCGGGGACGACGTCGACACTATAGCCCTCGACCTTCAGAGTCAGGTACGGGTGAGATGCGTACCTCTCCTCCCACCCAGCTCCCAGCACCTCAGCCGCCCTCCTAGCCACTAGCAGCCCTTGACGCCTAAGCTCGTCCAGCGGCGTGGCCGGGCTGAAGAGCAGGAAGATATCGATGTCGACGTCGCCGGCTAGCCAGGTATCCTTAGCGAATGAACCCTCGACCTCCGCCACCACGTTAACGCCCAGCTCCCGTGAAGCTCTCTCCAGGGCCCTGAGGGTTTCATCCACAACCCGAGCTACCCTCCTCCTCTCC
>QMRZ01000099.1 GCA_003649495.1 Thermoprotei archaeon
GATAAGCCCATAAGTTTTCTGGGTATATCCCCATGTAGGTGTGGAAGTTGAGCTATGTCACGGTTATCGCTGGCTTTAATGTCTCTGGAGACTGTGCAAAGCTACTCTTATCCACGGCATGGCTGTTCAAAATAGCCACTCATAGGGTGCTCGCCTACGCTAAATCCACGCCTACCTTGCCAGGCTCCAAAATAGGATGGAAGAACACGTTTAGGAGCGTGGCATACGAGGTCATCCCAAACCGCAGATATGCCGACTCAGCCTGCACCTTGGTAATGGGGATATATGAATCTGTCAGACGGCTGGGGATAGACTTCAGAGAGGTAGAGCTGGGGGATTGGCTCATGTTCCAGCAGAGTGAGAAGGAGTTCCCTCCGAGGAACATCACTCTCAAGAGTGAAGATGAGGCATGGGTAACGGCATTCGTGTACGATGGAGAGAGCAGGAGGTTAAGGCTCAGGATATCCGCCTCGGGAAGTTTTAGGAGGCTTCTAGAGGCTATTCTGAGGGAAAAGCAGCCATACAACCCCAGGATAACGCTGAAATCGTGGAATGTCAGAGGCGGGGAACTCTACGTTAGGGGGGAGCTACAGGTGAGCGTGCCTATAGACTTCTACTACAGACACTTGGCGAGGTGCAAGACGAACAGCGGCAGGCTCTACGGCGGCGTAGACGTTAATAGCGATAGGATTAACTTGGCGGTAGTCGATGGGAGCGGCATCCTAAGGGATGCCCGCACCATTTGGTTCCGCGAGGTGACCGCTAGGGGATACCCGAGGCACAGAGCCAGAACAGTGATAGGTATGGGGGTTCACGAAATGCTTCGCTACGCCTACCACCACGGCGTCAAGACACTATTCCTAGAGGACCCTAAGGTACTAGGTAGGCTGAGGCTCCTATGGATAAGGGACGGGAAGAGGTTGCATAAGAACTACAACTGGAGAGTCAGCACCTTCCGCGTCTCCATCATAGAGGCGATAGCCGTGAAAGCGCCGCTCTACTCAATCAGGGTAGAGTATATTGATCCGAAAGGGACGACCCGCTCCGAGGAGCATGATGAGCTGATGAGGAGGTATGGCCTGGACAGGCATATGGCTTCGGCATACCTTATAGCGTTAAGAGGCATGGAAAGATACACAACGATACAGAAAGCTACAGTCTAACGTTACTGCCCCATTGATCCTCGAAGACTATCTCCTCCAGCGGCTTCCTGGGCCGTGGCGGTGGGCTTTCAGCTGGGATGCCTATGGGGGTCATCGCCACAACCCTGTAGGGATCAGGTATGCCCAGCAGCTCTTTTACCTTGGATTCGTTGAAGGCGCCTATCCAGCACGTGCCATAGCCGAGCTCAGTAGCCTCCAGTATGATGTGCTCCATTGCTATCATCACGTCCTTATCGTGCCACTTCGGCGAAGTCGTGGGGTCAGAGACCGCGACGATTATCACGGAGGCATCGGCAATGAACATCTGGCCTGCCGCTGCCTCAGCTACACGCCTCTTCAGCTCGGGGTCTCTAACTACGATGAAGTACCACGGCTGCAGGTTTCTAGCAGACGGCGCGAGCCTAGCTGCCTCAAGTATTCTACGGAGATCCTCCTCCTTAACGGGCTCGGGCTTATACGCCCTGATGCTCCTCCTCTTCCTAATGACCTCGAGGACCTCCACGAGCATTCACGGTAAATTTTTAGGTAAAAAGGTTTCCTCAAAAATTTTTAGAAATAATGCACGTAAAAAGCTCTCACCAATCAGGCGCGCCTGGCGGAGGGTAACCCCTGGACACGTCGTCTAGTACTAGCACCCAGTCCTCCTCAGGGCCCTGGGTGGGGAGGCTTGAGGGTCCTGAAACCCTTGTTTGGGTACTCGCCCACCAGATAGCTGGCGCCGGAGGCGGGGTCATACCACCAAGCCCTCACACGTCCTGAGATTCTATCCAGCCTAACCCTAAGTGGCTTGCCATTAGGGGTGTAGATCATCGCGTAGCTGCCATTCACCGCTCTACACGCCTGCACGTGGTCTGGCCCCTCACCCGGGTCCATGGCGAGTATCGACTGGTCCGGCGCTCTGAGCAGCATGGGCCTAGACTCTATGAGGCGCCTGAGGTAGAGCATCTGTCTCGCTCCAGGCGGGTGGAGCGCATCTCTCCAGTGGAGCCTGGCGTAGGCTATGGGCTCCCTCCTCCCCGGCTCGTAGAACTGAAAGATCTCGTTACACCCGTAAGTGTGGCCGTAAGCGCCCGCTAGGACAGCCCAGTACGCAGCCTCACGCACGTCATGGGCATTGAACCTCCCATTCACCGGGTTGAAGTTCACGGGGGACAGCGCCATAGGGGTTAGGCTCAGTCAGGCCGTTGAACTCTGCCAGGATCACGGCCTGTATCACCGTAAAGCCCTTTGAGGCTCTATCCTCCAGGTAGAGGACGGCCTCCTCCCTAGTCAACCTATGGAAGAGTTCCCACGCAGTATCACCGAGGTAGAAGAAGGGCTTGCCATCCTCAGTTACTAGGAAGCGCCCACTAAGTGGGTGACTCGGATCCTTAAACACCATTAATCGGGGCAGCTTGGCCACGAGCGCCCAGGCTCACAGCGCGTTAATCAACATAGCTCAGGCGCGAACGCTGAGCACGGCAGTTGGCGTAGGCAACGCAGGATAAAGAATTCGAGAGGGCTGTTCTCACCTCTCTAGGACTGTTGGCCTCTCATGTGGAGCTGGGGCAAGCAGGCTCCTTATCAGCATCTCCGTCCCGGGCTTTCCCACGCCAATAGGCGTCACCTCGCTTAGATACTCCTCTACGGCCTGCAGCTTAACTGAATGCTCGCTGTATACGGTCATGAGGGGGGTTCCCCTGCCGACCTTATCGCCGATCTTCACGTGAAGTTCGATGCCAGCTCCCTTGTCCTTGGGGGCGCCCGCCAGCCTAGCTATGGTCGCTATTATCGCGTTATTTATCCACGTGACCATCCCGGACTTCTCAGCACGTATGGTGAGCCTCTTATCACCCACCGGTATGTCCTCAGGCTTCACGCTTGGGTCGCCGCCCTGGGCAGCTATTATCTCGCGCATCTTCTCGAGGGCCTTCCCCCTCCTCAGGGACTCCAGTGCCACCTGCCTCCCCCCCTCCACTCCAACCATCTCGAGGAGGATGCCCGCTATGCTGGTGGCCTTATCTAGGAGATCTGGGGGCCCCCTCCCCATTAAGGTGTAGAGGGCCTCGCGCGCCTCTAGAGCTGGGCCAGCCGCGTAGCCTATCGGCTGCTCGCCAACGGTGAGGGCACAGGCGACTTCCATCCCTAGCCTACGCCCCACCTCCATTATCTCCCTAGCCAGGTAGTGTGCCTCTCCTATGGTCTTGACCTTGGCTCCCCGCCCCACGGGTATGTCTATCACTACATGAGTCGCGCCTACAGCGCGCTTCTTCGCCATTATCGAGGGGACGAGGAAGGGGTCAATGGCCAGCGGGTACTCTACTCGTATGATCTTGTCGTCGGCGGGCGCCATGCGCAGAGCTCCCCCCCACGCTATGCAGCCATGGACCTTGAGCACCACCTCCCTCACCTCCTCAGGAGATAGCTCGACAGGCATCAACACCTCAGCTCTATCAGCTGTGCCAGCTGGGCTCGTTATCGCTCTAGAGCTGGTCTTAGGGATGTAGTAGCCCAGCGACGCTATTATGGGGACTACGACTAATGTAGTCTTGTCGCCGGGCACCCCACCTATGCTGTGCTTATCCAGGATGGGCTTAACGCCCAGGTCTAGAGTCTCCCCAGTCTCGACCATTGCGCGAGAGAAGTAGTACGCCTCGTCAACTCCCATTCCCCGCTGGCTAATAGCTGTCACCAGCGCTGCCAGCTCTACCTCGCTGAGCCTATCCTCAACCACGTCCTTAACTATGCATTTAATCTCCTCGTAGCCGAGCCGGGCTCCCCCCAGGAGATCCCTTATGTATCGTAGAGACCTGGGAGGAGGAGCCACCTCCGCCTCAACCTCCTCTCCTCCCTTTACTCCAAGCTCCTCGGCGACTTCATCGTTGACCAGCATTGTATCGGGTGGGATGTGCCATGCGACGTTCACAATAGCTACAATCTCCCTACTCCTCCACCTGAGCACAAGCCTCTCATGCGGCCTTACGCCGAGTCTCTTGGCAGCCTCGTCGTCAATGACTACCAGCGGCCTTCCACTAGAGAAGTTTAGTAGCCTCACCTTAAACCTGGTACGCTCTCTCACGACACACGTTATGCACGCAACCTTATATGGGTGTTCATCCCCCAGCCTGATCGCGATTAGGTGCTAACTCAGCCTAGGCCGGACGATGAGATGTAAAGCCTAAGGAGGCCCTGGCAGCGGCCTCAAGTAATGAGCCCTCCTCGCATGCTAAGAGCAGCTTTAAGAGCTGCAGCCGGTCTTTTGATGAGGCGATGATGTTTAGGGACCTCGCCGAGATGTGAAGAAGTCGATTTGCGCTGAGCCCGCCGCGGGCTTCCCCTCCTCCAGCTTCACGGAGTATATCGCCACTACCCGCATCTCAGCCCCGCACCTAGGGCATCTGCCCTTCACCTTGAACACGTAGTCGCCAGCTGAGTGGCCCCTCTCCTCGGAGTAGCCACACTCAGTGCACTTGACGAGTTCCACGACCCTCCTCCGCGTGAGCCTAATTCGCCTCAGCCGCTGGAAGCCGCTGTAGAAGAAGTATGCAGCTAGGCAGGAGAGGACAGCCAGGTTGGCATAGTTGGTGTTCCCCGTGAAGAAGTACATTGCCACTAGGTGTACCGTTACTAGGGCGAGCGCTATGAGTAGCACCAGGTATACTGGGAGCCACCTTCTCCTGAACTCGTACAGTTTCTCCTCGCTCACACAGCCCCCCTCCCAGCTAGGAGTGGAGCGGCTCCGTAAAAGCTTTCACAAGGTGGATGTAGCCAGCGCAGCCGCCACTACTGTGCGTCGCCTGTTCATGGCTGGCTGGTTCTCGAGGAAGAAGATCCCCGCGCCGTTGAGTGGGACTTCGCCGCCGATTATGGGCAGAGCTAGGGTGGTCCCTATGAGTGTCGACCTGAGGTGCGCGTAAGCGTTGCCAGGGTGCCTCCACCCCAGGGTCTCCACCAGGTCCCAGAGGTCGTGCTCATAGGACTCTAGGACTCCGCGATTCCTGGGCAGTAGCAGTAAGGCTCCTGTGGAGCCGATCGCCTGTAGTAGCAAGACGCCCTCTGGCACTCCCAGAGCGAGCCGCGTTGCTCGCTCGGTGATGTCAAATAGCTTATTGGGGCCGTAAGTCAGGAAGCGTATCTCCTCTATCCTGAGGACCTTCACGCTAACACCTCTGCTACTACCCGCCTCTCCCCTCCCTCCTCATTAAGGTCTAGTAGGCATACCTGCTGGAAGGCTCCTAGGAAGAGGCCATCCTCAAATGGTAGGAGCACGCTGGGTGGGAATATAGACGCGACCACGTAGGGGTTCTTAGCCTTCATGCTCCCGATGAGCGTTAAGAGGTCATTCACCAAGTCAGCATCATACTCGATGGTTATCAGCCTGCATAGGGGGTCGGGAGAGTAGAGGAGTACCACTCCCCTCCTAGCCTCCACGGACTTAACGAGCCTCTTCACCCTCTCCGTCAAGTCGTAGACTCCCCTGCCACGGCTTCTAACGATTAGCTCAGCTATCATGGCTGCACCTGCCGGTGGGGGGTAAAATCATTTTTCTTCCGGGAGCTGTTTCAGCACTACGGCTTAGCCTCCTCCACCCTTACGCGCTCCCCCTCC
>QMRZ01000100.1 GCA_003649495.1 Thermoprotei archaeon
GAGGAGCTGTGCAGCAACTACGGGAGGATAGACGTACTCTGGTTCGACGGCGCATGGCCATACAAGCCAGAGGACTGGAGAGCAGAAGAGCTACTCACGAAAGTCAGGAAGCTTCAGCCGCAGGCGTTAGTTAACGATAGGCTTGGAATACCGGGAGACTTTGAGACCTTAGAGCAATATATCCCGAGGAGTCCGAGGGAGGGGCTCTGGGAGTCGTGTATAACGATGAATGAGAACTGGGGCTATCACGAGTCTGATAGGCTCTGGAAGACGCCTAGGCAGCTGGTGGGAGCGCTGGTCTTAGCCGCCTCCTCAGGTGGCAACCTCCTGCTGAACGTGGGGCCTAGGGCTGACGGCACGTTCCCCCCTGAAGCCATTGAGAGGCTAGCTGAGATAGGCAGGTGGATGAGAGTTCATGGCGAGTCGATATACGGCACTAAGCCGTGCCCCTTCACCTGCAGCGTGGGGGTCTTCACGGCTAAGGGGAATAAGGCTTACCTCCATGCGCTCATGTGGCCTGGCAAGACGATAACGATAGCCAGGGTTGGGAATAGCGTCTCCTCAGCCTACATACTGACGACAGGCGAGGAAGTCAGGTTCAGGCAGGAGGGCAGTAGGGTAATCCTCGAGGGCCTGCCGCTGCTGCCGCCCGACCCCCTGGACACCGTGATAGTGCTCGAGCTCGACGGCGAGCCCGTGAGAGCTGAGTGTAAGCTGGGGTGAGAGGATGAGCGAGGTTAAGCGGGGCTTGACCCTCAAGTCCATCGTCCTGCTGATAATCCTGGTCCCCACATCATCGATGCTGTCAGTGCTCGTCGCGCTCTACACTGACAGGCCCTACACGTTCGGCACGTTCCCCATGCCCATGCTCTTCATCGCCATACTCGCCGAGATCCTGGGGAGGATCAACCCCAGGCTCAGGCTGAGCCCCCAGGAATACCTCTTCATATTCATAGTATTGTCGTTCATGGGTGCGTACACCTACCTGGCCTTTCACGCCGCACCTCAGAACGAGATAGTGTTCTACGTGCTCTTCGGCCCCCTCGCGGACTACCAGGCGCTGGGCGTCAAGGCCCTGGGCAGGGCGTGGAGCAGGGCCTTGCCATCAATGCTATTCCCACCCGAGCCACTGCGCTTCGAGATAGCCAGGATGCTAGTTGAGGGCAGGGCGCCGGGCGAGCCTGTCCCATGGCTGGCGATCACGCCCAGCTTCGCCTACTGGCTGGTGATCTTCGCCTTCTACGCCTTCGTAGGAATGTTCGTCACGTTCACCTTCGGCAAGGTGTGGGTAGAGGAGGGCTTAGCGTTCCCTCTAGCGGTGCCGTCGATATACTTATTCAGGGAGGCGGGGGAGGTGAGCCCCGGGAAGAATAAGGCTAAGCTCTTCGACTGGAGCTTAACCACCACTAAAATATTCTGGGCCTCGTTCGCCGTCAGCACCCTGTTGGGGGTCTACCAGGTGATAGCTGAGCTGCTGCCCGCGTTCCCGATGGCTGCGTGGTGGGGCGAGACTAAGATACCCTTCCCGCTCTTGGCGAAGCTGTGGCCGGGCATCTATGCGTCCTTCGTGTTTAATGGCCCCCTGGCGGCTGTGTGCCTCGTAATGCCGAACGACGTGCTGTTAACGTTCGTGCTGGGCTGGCTGGTACTGGGGGTCCTATACCAGGGGATAGCCATCAGGCTCGGGATAATACCCTACAAGCCCGGGATGGAGTACGTCTGGCCGTGGGAGGATTACCCGGGCCGCTGGCTCCCATTCCCCTACAGGTGGGTGGGGGCTAACGGCGTGGCGGTGGGGATGGGGCTGTGGATAATCGCGATGAACTGGAGCAGGGTCAAGAGCGTGCTCTCAACCCTCTGGAAGAGGAGCTTTGAGGAGGATGGCCTGCCAATGCGGTGGGTCTCAACGCTCCTGGCGGTGGGGGCCCTCGGCTGGTACGTGCTCATGCTCGCGGAGGGGGCTGACCCGCTCATAGCCCTCTTCATACCGGCGCTCGCATTCCTCTTCCATGTGGTCTACGCCAGGGTGTACGCCGAGGTCGTGTCGGCCGTCAGCGTGGGCTGGGGCGACCCCTGGGAGCCGCTTTACCTGATAGGGGTCTACACGAGGGGCTGGCCGCCGCCAGGCAGGGTCACGATGGAGACCCCCATGCTAGACCCAGCGTGGTTCACCATCGCCAGGCACATGAGCAGGCTCGGCGTCTTCAACATAGCTGAGGGCGCGATCAGCGCTGGCCACCAGGTCACCCTCTACAAGATGGCGCGCGATCTCAAGATGAGCCTCAGAGACTTCTTCATAGCAATGATTGCTGGGCTGGCAGCGCTGCTCCTATTGCTGATGCCCCTAGCCGCTTACTTCATCTTCCACACCAGAGGAGGTCTCTCCGCGACGAACGGCGTCATCTACAGCTGGGTGCCGTGGAAGACGGCTGAGCAGCTGGTCTTCTACCGCGGTTACCCGGCTGAGGTCACCACGGAGTACAACTTACTGGTGCTCTTCGGGGCTGGCATCCTGATAGCCGTCGGCCTCTACGCCCTCAAGACCTACGTCCCCTTCTTCTGGTTCATAAATGTCCCAGCCCTCTACGCGGTGATGCAGGCCTGCAACTACTTCTGGCTGATGGCGATGATAGCCCTGGCGATAAAGTACGTGCTACTGAGGACACTGGGGATGAGGAAGTACGTCGAGTACATCACCCCCGTGATAGCCGGGTGCGCCTTCTCCTTCGGCCTGGCCTGGGCTCTTCTCGCGGTATACGACGTCGTCGACGTGGTGATTCCTAAAGCCGCGTCCCTATTCCAGCCTTAGACCCAGTTTCCTTCTTTACCACACCCATCCTCGCTACTTAGCCCAGTGAGGCTCAGCGCGATCAAGAATTCTCTATAAACTTAAAGCCTGTATGGTTTAGAGGAGCTGACCGACCTCTACGCTGAGTGCGAGGTGCACGCCCTGTGCAGCCGTGAAGCCATTATAGACGTAGGCCCCGTGCTAAGAAGAGGAGTACAGCGCTTCTCCCGCTGGCTCAGGAGTGACAAGAGGCTCTAGGAGCTACTCGAGGAGCCTCCTATACTTGTGTAAGACTCCTCTAAGGGTCTTCAGCCTCTCCTTGAGCGGCCCCGCGATCAGGCCTGGCTCCCCCTCAGCTATCTTGAAGTAGGCTTCCAGCATGGCGGCCAGCACTCCGGCCTTACTAGTCAGCGGAGTCTGAGCCCTCGATGTGAAGTACTCGACGCCCTTGCTTGTTATCGAGTAGCGGTGCCTCCTATCCCCTAAGTCCTTAGCCACGAGCCCCCTGCCCGCCATGTCGTTGAGGAGCCGGTAGATGGTCCCTATCGATGGGTTCCAGCACATCCGCGTCACCTCTAGTATCTGTTTGTAGAGGGCATAGCCGTGCGCGCTCCCCTCCTTGATCAGCATGGCCAGTATCAGCAGCTCTAGGAGCGAGCACCTGCCGCCGTGCACCAGGGGATCACCGCTAGGGTTGATGGAGGGAATGCCTAAATACCCTCCTAGTAAATGCATTCCCCAAGAATATATTCCTGGGGAACCTAATGAGAGCTACAGCCCCCGTGGGGAGGTACAGGAAGAGGATAGTTAAGGGACCCATAGTGAAGACCCTGCTATGGCTGGGCGCCCCCCTCGTAGTGGTGCAGCTCATCCAGGTATCCTATAACGTGGCCGATGCCTTCTGGCTCAGCATGTACAGCGATGTAGCCCTCGCTATCCCGAGGCAGGCGTGGCCCCCCTTCCTCTTCTTCAACGCGATCTCCATGGCGCTGTCCTCCGCCAACCTAGCCCTTATATCCCAGTACGTGGGGGCTAGGGACTTTGAGGGAGCCAGCGAGGCGGCCTCCAAGTTCTTCACGGCCTCCACCGTAGCTGGCCTGGCTCTCGGGGGCGCCTACTTCACCTTAAGGCCGCTGATATTCGGGGGCCTCATCAAGGTGCCGGGAGAGATCTACAAGCAGGTCATGTCCTACGCTGGCGTGATGTCGGCTGTCGCAGCCCTCTCCTACGTCGTAACGGCTTACTCCACGATACTCCAGGGCCTCGGCGACACGAGGAGGCCCGCCCTCATTAATGCGCTCTGCCTACTCTTCAACATAGCTCTAGACCCACTGCTCATATTCGGCGTAGGCCCCCTCCCGAGGCTGGGGGTGCTGGGCGCCGCTGTAACCGACTTGATGGGCAACGCCCTAAACGCCGTGGCGCTGGCCTTAGCCATCGAGAGGGCCTTCCCCGACCTGAGAGTCAGGCTCACAAGGAGCATGGACTCGGGCTGGATCCTCGCGAACCTGAGGATCGGGCTACCAATCCTAGCGCTAGTCCTCTCCAACAGCACAGCTAAGATGCTTCAGCTCCGCCTCGTTAATACCTTTGGAGTAGCCGCGGCGACTGCGTATTCTCTCGGATTCGTGGCCATGGATCTCTCCGACGCCGCCCTCAGAGGCCTGGCGAGGGCTGCAGCGATAATAGTGGGCCAGAGCCTGGGAGCCGGGCTATATGGGAGGGCACGCGAGGCAGCGCTGAAGGCATCAGCGCTGATCTTCACCGCAACTCTAGCGGGGGCCTCAACCCTCTACGCCTTCAGGAGCCTGCTCATCTCTATATTCGTCGAGGACCCCGCGATACACGCTGAAGCCATGAAGCTCCTAGGGGTACTGCTGTGGAGCCTCCCATTCTTCGGGATAATGCTTACGGCAATGTTCGTCGGGAGGGGCTCCGGCCACACGCTCCCACCCACGCTAATAGGGATAGCGAGGCTCTGGGGATTCTGGGTCGGCCTAGGCTACCTGCTAGCACTCCAACTGGGCTACGGGTCCACAGGCGTGTGGACCGCCATGGCCCTGGGGAACATAGCCACCGGGCTCATCTCCCTAGCCTGGCTAAGATACGGGGGCTGGGCCCGCCCAGTCATAAGGCCGCGTAAGCCACTACCCACAGCTCTCCACGAGCACAGCTCCCCGCGAGCCACAACACCTCCCAGCCACGTTAAGGCAGCTGACGCCTGATCGCAGCGTGGTAGGTAGCGGCTGACGCGGCGTAGCAGGCCAGCAACAGGGCTAGGTTACCCGGCGTGGCGTTGATGTATGCTAGGGAGGCCACTAAGTTATGCGACGCGTGCATCAGGAGAGAGGAGATGAGGCCTCCCCCTCTCATAGGCCCTGCACAGCATGTAGCCTAGGGGAATGAGGAGCAGCCTGGTAGGCTAGCACGCCGGGGAGCCCGCTCAAGGGCGCGTGAAACACATGGAATGCTCCAAGCTACATCGCGTGATCGGCAACTTCCACGAGTGGCTCGCCGAGTTCTTCCTTCAATTCTTTCTAAGTTACATTAAAAAGCGTGCAAATGCATACGTTATCGCGCTTTATCTCCTCCTTGCAATTCTTTCTAAGTTGCATCGCCTCACTAGTGCTGCAGCCTCCCAGCTAGCCCTAGACCTCGCCACTTTCAATTCTTTCTAAGTTGCATCCGTCATCGACGAGCACTATGCTGCGGGGCTTCAGGGACCTTTCAATTCTTTCTAAGTTGCATCGTGATTACGATGGCCACGTTGATTATGTATGCCGTGGACGCCAGCTTTCAATTCTTTCTAAGTTGCATCTAGGGCGCTGCCCATCCCCCCGACGCTCACCGCCAGGAAGGCCTTTCAATTCTTTCTAAGTTGCATCGAGGCGCAGGTCGTCGAGCGGGCAGTAC
>QMRZ01000101.1 GCA_003649495.1 Thermoprotei archaeon
CCTACTACCTCCCCGTCACAAAGCTGGTAGTCGCTGAGAATGGGGGGGTTGTGGGCTACCGGAGCAGGTACAGGCTTCTAGGCAGTGAGGGCGACGGCGAGGAGATAAGGAGGCTGGTGAGGGAGGAGCTGGCCGGCGTGCTCGTCGAGAGCTGGCAGAATAGGTTTCGGCTGGTGGACATGGCGTTCCACCCAGCTGAGGGCCTGTCCCCCGAGGAGGCTGTGGAGAGGGCGAGGAGGGCGCTGGAGCCGCGGGGCTTCGAGGTCCAGTACAGCGGGTGGGCAATACACGTGCACCGCCGGGGGGTGGATAAGGGCGCTGGCCTCGTGGAGGCCTGCAAGATGCTCGGCCTGGATCCCCGGCAGGCGATAGCCGTGGGGGATAGCGAGGTTGACAGGCCGATGCTGGAGGCCGCCGGGCTGGCCGTGGCGGTGGGCAATGCGCCGAGGGAATTGAGAGAGGCCGCTGACATAGTCACCAGGGAGGGCTACTACAGGGGCTTCCTCGAAGCTCTTCAGCTGCTGGAGGAGGGGGGCTACATATGATTAACGATTTTTAGCGTCGGCTCCAGGGAGCCAGCGGCGGTGGTCGCGGTGGGGAGGGTTAGGGATGTGCTCCTGATAGGGCTGGACGGCGCCATGTACTACTTCGTGAGGAAGCTGGCTGAGGAGGGCCTGCTGCTCAACCTGAAGGCCCTAATGGATGATGGGGTGCACGGGGAGGCGATACCCTGCCCCCCAACTGACACGCCCACCAACTGGACAACGATAGCGACTGGGGCTACCACGACCACGCATGGAGTCACCAGCTTCTACATCCACATCCCGGGTGAGCCGTTCGAAGTGGGGCAGAGGCTGAGGTCTAGAGGCCAGCTATCTAGGTACTGCATGGCCGAGTACATATGGCAGGTGGCTGACAGGCGCGGCGTGCCAGCCCTGGTGCTGAACTACCCGGCTGGCTGGCCTGGCGGGATGAGGAAGGGGTATGTCTGCCTCTACACGTGGTCCATGCCCGAGGCAGCGCCCCGCGCCGTGGCTGGCGCGCGCGTCTACACGCTGAGGCTGGGTGCCCCCGGCGTCCAGGTGGTCGGGGAGGCTGAGGGGCTTGAGAGCGTCAAGCCGGTGCTCACCCTGAGGTTGCCTGTGGAGGGCGGGCTAGTGGAGGAGCCAGCCGCCGTAACCCTCTACGCCTTCGACCCCGATGGCTCTGGCTACAGGCTCGCGGTGCCCAGGGGTGAGGGCTTCGAGATCCTGGAGGAGGGGGAGTGGAGCGGCTGGATCAGGGCTAGGCTCAAGGTCTCCGGAGGTGAGGAGTGGGGCGTACCCATCAGGGGCGGCGAGTACGAGTGCCTCTTCAAGGTGAAGCTCCTGAAGTCCCTGGAGGATGGGGTCAGGCTTGAGAGGTCCGAGGTCTTCACCGCTGAGGGCTGGATAGATCCTGGTGGTCTCGAGGAGGAGGTCCTCAGGGCTACACACTACTTAGGCGAGGAGGCAGTGGCGGCGGATCTCAAGGGGAGGCTCGAGTACGATATCTGGGGCGAGGAGGCCGAGTACCTAGCTAGGCAGAGGGTGGAGGCGGTAAGGCTGGCTAGGATTGCAGCGTTCTTCAAGCAGCGCATTGGCTGGAGGCTCTGCCTCCTCCACTACCACCTGATGGACAGCGTTAACCACAGGTTCCTGGGCTACCTGTATAGGGAGTTCCCCTTCTACGACGAGGATAAGGCGGAGGCAGCGTGGAGGTTCTTCGAGGAGGCCTACAAGGTGGTGGACGAGTTCGTGGGCCTCCTCCTGAAGACCTGCGCCACGCGCGACACGCTGGTTGTAGTAGTCTCAGACCACGCAGCCCTCCCCGCGTGGAGGGCCGTCAATATCAGGAGGGTGTTCGTGGAGGCCGGCCTCCTGAGGTATAGGCGCGAGGGCGGGAGCTACGTGGTGGACTGGGCCTCCACCAGGGCCTTCCCCTGGGTTGAGCCACTAATGGTCTGGGTCAACATGAGGGGGAGGGATCCCCAGGGCGTGGTCGAGCCGCGCGAATACGAGAACGTGAGGGAGGAGGTGATTGACCTGCTGCAGGGCCTGAGGGACCCGGAGTCTGGGGACAGGATAGCGACGATGGTCATGACCAGGGAGGAGGCCGAGAATGTTGGGATGGGGGGCGAGCGCGCCGGCGATGTCGTGTACTTCCTGAGGCCCCCCTACACCATCTGGTGCGGCCCCATAATCGACCTGCTGACCTACACAGCCACCGACGATCACCTGCGGGGCGGGTGGCTAGTGAGGGATCAGTCAAGGGTCACGGGGATCCACGGCTACTACCTCCCCAACGAGAGGGTGGGCGACTTCTCGAACTCCGCACTGCTGATAATGAGGGGGCCGGGGGTGGCGAGGGGCGTGGAGCTCAGGAGGCCTGTCAGGCTGACTGACGTGGCGCCGACGATCTGCCACCTCCTCGAGATACCGCCGCCCCGCGACTGTGAGGGCAGGGTAATCCACGAGGCACTGGAGTAGCCTAGCTCCGCCGCTCCTCACGCCCCCTGCCCAGTACATCGCTCACGCAGCGCTCCGCAACCCTCAGTAGGGGCTTCGCGGACCTGAGCAGGGTGATCGCCGCCCAGACTGCCGTGGCGAGTATGGCTGCGGCGGCGACCGCCGGGTGCAGCACGTTGAGCAGATCCTTGAAAAGAGCGAGGAGACCCGCCGCGAGGCCTACGCGCACGACTCCCCTGACCCCGACTCTGTAGTCCTCAGCCTCCATCAGCGTGGAGCAGGCGTGCCTCAGGGCCAGCCTATAGGCCAGGCAGGTCACAGCCGCGTCTATGAGCCTTAGGACCTCCCTGAAGATCTCCAGGGCTAGCAGGGCGATGGCCGCCATCATGGCCAGGCTTATGATCTGGGGGAGGGGGATCCCCAGGGCCGCGTACTCCATGGAGAGGGGTATAAAGACGTACCTAGTGAAGAGCCACACCAGCGCTATCATCCCCGTGTTGACGAGGATCTTGGGCATGCCAGCCCTAAGCTCCCTGAAGAGGAAGAGGCGGGCCTCCCTAGCCTCTTCCTCGAGCTCGCCTGAGGCCTCTCCGGCAACTGCCAGCAAGCTGCTCACAGCACCCCCGGCGCGGGGCGCTACTGGAGTAGCTCACCCCCTTAATAAGTTTAGAGCGCTGGCCAGCGAATAGAAACGCTTATACGGAAAAAGTAGGTTGTAGCTAGGGGGAGGAGCTTGAAGCTGACAGTTGATGATAAGATGTATGAGCTCGACTGGAAGGAGGCGGCCGTGCTCCTCGTGCTACGCCTTGTGGACTGGCACGCGCTCACCCTATCCGACGTGGAGCTCGTGGCTGGCAACTACAATAGGGCGGTTCAGCTCGTCGAGCGGCTAGTGAAGATGGGCTTCCTCAAGGAGTTCAAGGTGCGCAAGCTGAGGATATACGCCCTGACCGAGCTGGGGGAGAGGGCTGCCGACGAAGTGAGGAGGAAGGCTGAGGAGGCTGGGCTGTGGAAGGCTGGGCTACTGCCCTAGCGGAAAATGATTTTAGTTAGTGAAAAGAGATTGAACTAGGTGGAGGTATGAGTTTTGAGAGCATTGCGGAGCTGTATGAGCTCTCGAGGGCCATAGCTAGGGCATTCGAGGTCGTCAAGCTCCTCAAGAAGAGGGCTGAGAAGCACATTGTGGAGGGCGTGCCGCCGAAGAGGCAGTACGTGAGGTTCAGGGTAGCCGCGGGGGGGAAGGTCATAGACCTCACCGAGAAGCAGGTCGCCGCCCTCCTAGTGCTCAGCAGGACTGAGGGGGCGGAGGTCCTCAACGCTATCGCCAGGTCAACGGGCCTCAACAGCAAGCTAGCGCTCGGCCTCGCGCTGCAGCTCAAGGCCATGGGGCTCGTGAACCTGATAATCACTCCTCAGAGGAAGATAGTGATGCTGACGCCCCTCGGCCAGGAGGTCGCAAAGAAGGTGGAGGAGATGGTCACTGAGGCCGCCTTCCCCCCAGAGGAGGGCGAGCTGATCTAGGACTTAGCCACGAACGCCACTCCCTCAGCCCGGATGACTGGCGTGATCACGCCGTAGGGGGTCCTCCTGACCTCCCTCGAGAGCCCGGAGATGTTCTTTAGGAGTTCATAGAGGTTGCAGGAGACCATGCACTCCCTAACTGGGTACTTCTTCTCGCCACCCTCGATGTAGAAGGCCTGCTTAGCGGTCCCCGATACTACGCCATCCTGGAACCTTATCATGCCCGAGAACCTGCTCACTAGGAGGCCGCGCTTAACACCGCTCACCAGCTCCTCAACGCTCATGTCGCCTGGCTCCACGATGGTGTTCGATGGGGCCACCGAGATGAGGTCGGCGGCATTCCCGGTGGGCTCCATCCCGAGCAGCCTGGCAGTAAACGTGTTATTGAGGTACGTCCTCAGCACCCCCCTCTCCACGACTACCTTCCTCATCGTGGGCGACCCCTCCCCGTCGAAGCTCGAGGATCTCAAGCCCCCGGGCAGAGTCCCATCATCGATTATCGTCAGGCGCTCCGATGCTATGGCCTCCCCCAGCTTACTGGCGAGGGGGCTGCTGCCCCTCCACACGTTATAGCCGCTGTAGGCCGCGGCCAGCGAGGAGAGGAGCATGGCCGCGAAGTCGTAGTCCATTACGAGCGTGCCCTTGAAGCTAGGCACCGGCTTGAGGTGGAGTGACTCGAGGGCCTTCCTGGCCGCCTCCCTAGCCACAGCCTCAACGTCGACATCCAGGCTGCGGGACGCATCGGCCTCGTACGCGAAGCTCCCCACCTGCCCTGCCTCTCTAGCTACCGTCACAGCCATCGCCCAGAACCCCGTGTGCCTCTCAAAGGCGTGTAGCCCAGCGCTCGACGCTGCTTCAACCTCGCTAGTGGAGCACGTGACGCTCGCGTTCATCACCGCGACCTTGTCGCTCACCTCATGCGCGGCTTCGAGCAGGAGCTTGCCCCTCTCAACAATCTCCTCAGCCGTCAGCTCCGCCACCTTCGGGTCGTAGAGGCCGGGGACCCTCGGCAGGGGCTTGGGCTCGGGCAGGCCGCCCCAGTGCTCATTGGGCTTTAAGGCCAGCGCCATCCTGTAGGCCCTCTCAACACACTTGAGCGCAGCCTCTCTCGATACCTCGCTTATGCTCGCCGCCGCTATCCTCCTCTCCTTTATCACCGCCACGCTCAGCCTCTCCCTGACGATGAACGACACCCTAGAGATCTCGTCAACCTCAATCTCGACTGTGAAGTCCCTGGAGCGGGTCAGCACTGCATGGGCCTCATCAGCTCCCAGCTTCAGCGCGTGCTTGACAACCTCCTCGACCAGCGTCATCTCCCACCACCCACTATGATCCTACACCTTATGTGTGGGCCCCCGCCGTCGACTGGGACCATCTGCATCTTCCCACACATCCCGGGGAACCCTATCTTGAGGTCCCTCCCAACGGCATCCACACTCTTCAAGACCTCCAGCGCGTTCCCCGAGACTGTGACTCCCCTGTAGGCCTCCTTGAGCTCGCCCCCCTCTATCCTCCACGCCTCCTGGACGTTGAACATGAAGTCTCCGTTCGCGTCAGCCTGCCCCCCCATGGCCCCCTTCAAGTAGAAGCCCTCCCTCGTCTCCTCTATTATCTCCTCAGGCCTCCAGTCGCCGGGGAGCATGTACGTGTTCCTCATCCTGACCAGGGGGGCGTAGCTGTA
>QMRZ01000102.1 GCA_003649495.1 Thermoprotei archaeon
CGAATATCCTGTGGACTGAGCCGCAGACGGGGCACCTGAAGTAGCTCATGTTCTCGATTACCCCAATCACTCTAACTCCGAGCAGTTTAGCGAAGGTGCCCGCCTTAGCCGCTATCGAGTATGACAGCTCAGCTGGCGTGGTCACTACTAGCAGCCCGGAGAGATCCTCGATGAGCTGGGCTATCGTGAGCTGCTCATCTCCAGTCCCGGGGGGCAGGTCGATTAACAGGTAATCCAGGCTCCCCCACGCAGCCATGGCTAGGACCTGCCTTATGAACGCGGTCTTCATCGGCCCCCTCCAGACCACCGCCTGCTTCTCGTCGGATAAGAGGAGGGCCATCGAGATCACCTTCACCCCCAAAGGCCCAGTCGCTGGCAGCAGGCCCTCAGGCCCCGCGACCAGGGTCAGGCCCCTAAGGCCTAGAGCCCGCGGAATTGAGGGGCCGTGGACATCGGCGTCGAGCACTCCCACGCGATGCCCCCTCTCCGCTAGGGCGACAGCCAGGTTGGCGACTACGAAGCTCTTGCCCACGCCGCCCTTGACGCTGACAACCGCGACCTTCCACCTAATCCTGCTGAGCCTCTCCCTCGCTCTCTCCACCTCCTCCCGTATCCTATCTAGAACCCCGCTCTTGGAATTTCTCGCCACATAGCCTCCCTGAGTCTCATGTTCTAGTCTTTGTCCCCGCCATGTGCGCCCTCGCGGCAGAGGGGCATGACAGCTGAGCGCGGATCAGGGCGGGCTAGCTAATCGTCGAGGTGCTGCAATAGTGCCGCTCCTCCACGATAGTTTTAAGTCGAGTTGGCGGGCTGCTAGGAGGAGCGATGATAACTTACGCTGCCCGCGAGTACAGCAAGGAGGAAGTCCTAAAGCTACTTCACCCGCTAGTCGCCGAGTGGTTTTCAAGTAAATACGAGGACCTCACGCCACCTCAGAAGCTCGGCATAGTCCCGATCTACGAGGGGAGGAACGTGCTGATCTCAAGCCCGACGGGGACGGGCAAGACCCTAGCTGCGTTCCTCGTCGTCATAAGCGAGCTGATAAAGATGGGCTTCAGGGGGGAGCTTGAGGATAAAGTATACGCGGTGTACGTCTCCCCCCTCAGGGCCCTCAACAACGACATTTACAGGAACCTGGAGGAGCCGCTGAGCGAGATTAGGAGGCTGGCAGAGGAGCGGGGCATAGAGCTCCCAGAAGTCAGGCATGCAGTCAGGACGGGCGACACCACCCCCAGCGAGAGGCAGAGGATGCTCAGGAAGCCGCCGCACATACTCATAACGACTCCCGAGACCCTCGCCATAACGCTCGTGGCCCCGAAGTTCAGGGAGAAGCTGAGGGGAGTTAAGTGGGTCATAGTCGACGAGATACACAGCCTCGCTGAGAACAAGCGGGGGGTTCACCTGACGCTCAGCCTTGAGAGGCTCCAGGAGCTAGTTGGCGAGCCCTTCGTGAGGATAGGGCTCTCAGCCACCATAAACCCCCTGGAGGAGGTTGCCCTCTTCCTCGTGGGCTACAACGATGATGGGAGCCCCCGCGACTGCGTCATAGTCGACGCCCGCTACGTGAAGAGGAAGGACATTAGGGTGCTGTGCCCAGTCTCAGACCTCATACACACGCCCACCACGGTGCTCCACGAGAAGCTGTACGAGCTCCTCTACGAGCTTGTCACCAGGTACCGGACAGCCCTCATCTTCACCAATACGAGGAGCGGCACTGAGAGGGTGGTGTTCCACCTGAAGCGCGTAGCTAGGGAGAGGGGTGGATTAAGCGAGTCGCAGATAATGGCTCATCACGGCTCCCTCTCCCGCCTCGTCCGACACGAGGTTGAGGAGAAGCTCAAGAAGGGGCTCCTGAAGGCCGTCGTCAGCTCCACCTCCCTGGAGCTGGGCATAGACATAGGCTACATCGACGTGGTCATCCAGATAGGCTCGCCCAAGTCCGTGACTAGGTGCCTCCAGAGGATAGGGAGGAGCGGCCACCGGCTACACGATACGATAAGGGGCAGGATGGTCTGCGCCGACAGGGATGACCTAGTCGAAGTCGCGGTTATGGTTAGGGAGGCCTATAGGAACCACCTGGACAAGGTGAGGATCCCGAGGAACGCGTTAGACGTCCTAGCGCAGCACCTCGCGGGAATGGCCGTCGAGAAGAAGTGGAGGGTTGAGGAGGCCTACAGGCTCGTCAGGCGCAGCTACTGCTACAGAGACCTCCCATTTGAGGACTTTATGAGAGTGCTCAGGTACCTGGCTGGCCGCTACTCCCAGCTCGAGGGCCACAGGGTGTACGGGAAGATATGGCTGGACGAGGATGAGGGGGTCTTCGGGAGGAGGGGGAAGTACGCCAGGGTGATCTACACCCTGAACGTCGGCACAATACCTGAGGAGGTCAGCATAAGGGTGTACACGACCTCCGGCAAGTACGTGGGGAACATCGAGGAGGAGTTCCTGGAGAGGCTTGTGCCGGGGGATAGGTTCGTGCTGGGAGGCAAGGTGTACGAGTTCGTCGAGGCCAGGGGCAATAGGGCCTTCGTCAAGCCAGCCTTCGACATGAAGCCGACAGTGCCGAGCTGGTTTAGCGAGATGCTGCCCCTCAGCTACGACCTAGCTGTGAAGGTAGGCAGGTTCAGGGGGATGATGTTCAGGTGGCTACGCGAGGGTAGGCGCAAGGACGAGGTGATCAAGTACCTGATGAGGACGTGCCGCGTGGATAGGAGGGCTGCTGAAGCCATCTACGAGTACTTCCTAGAGATGGACAAGTTCCTCGAGACCCTGGGAGTGCCGGAGCGCCCCTCCCACCGAGTCATACTAGTGGAGAAGTACGTCGATGAGAGGGGGAGGCTACACCACGTGTTCCACACGCTCTACGGCCGCAGGACGAACGACGCCCTCTCAAGGGCCCTAGCATACCTCGCCTCGAGGAGGGCGGGGGTCAACATCGGGGTCGCGGTCCACGATAATGGCTTCGCCCTAGTCTACCCGCCCGGCATCGAGCCCCCCGTCACGCTGAGCGATCTGAGGAGCAGCGAGCTGGAGGAGGTGCTGAAGAGGGCTGTAGCGAACACCGAGCTGATGAAGAGGAGGTTCAGGCACGTGGCCACCAGAGCCCTGATGATCCTCAGGAACTACAAGGGCCACGAGATAAGCGTTGAGAAGCAGCAGATGAATGCCCAGACCCTACTGAAGGTGGTGAGGGAGCTGGGCGAGGGCTTCCCAGTACTCAAGGAGACCTACAGGGAGATCCTGGAGGACTACATGGACATTGAGCACGCCAGAGAGGTGCTGAGGCTGATGGAGAGGGGCAAGATTAGGCTAGTCGAGCTCCCCAAGCTGAGCGTCCCCTCCCCCTTCGCCTACAACATAGTGCTACAGGGCCTGAGCGATGTAGTGCTGATGGAGGATAAGCGACTCCTAATCGCGAGGTTCCACGAGCGCCTAATGCGGATGATGGCTCAGTCAGCTGTGGGCAAGGCCCACTAAGTCACCCACGCTCCTGAAGCCCTCACACCTGAGGTACTCCGCCAGCCCCCTCAGGATCTCGCTCAATACCTCGAAGCCCCTCCTCAGCGCCGATGCTACGCCAACCGCTGACGCACCCGCCAGCACGAGCTCTACTGCATCCTCCCACCTCTCAACCCCCCCGACTCCGACTATGGGGACTCCGGGGAACTCCTCGTAAAGCTCGTAAACAACCCTCACAGCCACTGGGTGTATCGCGGGGCCTGATAGCCCGCCATAAATGCCCCCCAGCACGGGCTTCCTGGCCCAGACATCTATGGCCATCCCCTTCAGGGTGTTTATCGCCACGAGCCCGTCCGCCCCAGCCCCCAACACCCTACTAGCGACTTGAAGCGCGTCGCCGTGTGCTGAGAGCTTGACGAATACTGGGCGGCCCAGGCTCTTCAGGGCGGAGACCATCTCGGCCAGCAGCCCGGGATCTGCCATGAGGTCGATGCCCAGCCCCCTAACGTGGGGGCAGGAGGCATTGAGCTCGAAGGCATCCGCCGTGGAGAGGAGCTCGGCTACGCGTAGAGCCTCGCTCGGGCTTGAGGCTCCTATGCTGGCTATCACGGGGATCTCAAGTATCTCTTTAGCCCTCCTAAGGATTCGCCCCATCTCAGCTGCGCCGGGGTTTGGGAGGCCCATGGAGTTGAGGAGGCCGTAGCGCAGCTCAACGATGACTGGATTTGGGTGGCCCTCCCTGGCCTCCAGGGTAGTCGTCTTCGTAGTCACAGCTGCTGCCCCATTGTCTTCAGCCCGCTTCATCAAGCCAATGCTCACGCCGAGGACCCCCGATGCAATTACCACGGGGTTCCTAAGCCTCAGGCCAGCGAGGCTCGTTGAGAGGTCTATACCTCCTCCCGAAGCCGGCATCTACCAGCACCTCTCCCCCATCGTACGCGAGCACCCCCCTTATGAATACCTTCTCGACAGCTCCAACGACTCTGAATCCTTCAAAGGGGGTGTACTTGGCTTTAGATCTCAGCTCCTCCCCCCTGATCACCCACTCCTTCCTGGGGTTGACGAGTACGAGGTCAGCATCCGCGCCAGGCCCTATCCACCCCTTCGGCACTCCCAGTAGCTGGGCGGGCTTCCTCGAGTAGAGGTCTATGAGGCTCGGAGGGGCGCCGAGCTCCGTGATGAGCGTAAGGAGGAGGGGGAGGCACGTCTCGACGCCGGGGAATCCCGGGGGTATCTCGTCGTAATCGCTCCTCAGCTTCTCCTCCAGCCTGTGGGGCGCGTGGTCGCTCACTATAGCATTGAACACCCCGGACATCAGTGCCTTCCTTAGGGCGTGGACGTCTTCGAGCTGCCTCAGGGGAGGATTGACCTTAGCTACGCCGCCCAGCCTCCTGACCATGCTCTCATCGAGGAATAGGTAGTGGATCGCGGTGTCGAGTGTAACTGGGGCCTCCATCCTGGACCGCAGGGCTGCCCTCAGAGCCCTAGCAGAGCTGATGTGTGTGAGGTGGAGCTTGAAGTTTAGCCTAGAGCACAGGTACGAGAGGAGCCTCACCCCGGCCTCCTCAGCCTCAGCAGGCCTCAGTGCCCCGTGCGCTGTCACGACCCTGGGCTCCATCTGTCCAGCCAGCCTCAGGATTGCTGGATCCTCGGCGTGTACCACTACTCTTATTCCTAGCGCGGCAGCTGTCCTGAGGACGCTCACCAGGGCGCTGCTCTCTAGGTCGCTCGGGTAGAGCTTAAGCCCCACCACGCCGAACTCGGCCATGCCCTTAAGCTCCTCAGCGCTATCCGGGAGCCCCGCGTAGAGCCCGTAGTCCACCAGGGCCTTCCTCCCGGCTACCTCATCCTTCAGCTTCAGGACTTCAACGCTGCGGGCTGGGGGCGAGGTATTAGGCATGTCGGCTACGAAGGTCACGCCCCCCGCGAGCGCTGAGAGCGTGCCGGTGTACCAGTCCTCCTTCTCAGACTCCCCCATATCCCGCATGTGGACGTGCATGTCCACCATCCCGGGCAGCACTACGAGTGGAGGCTCAGCCCTCACGACTCGCTCAGCAGGGGGCGCTAGAGAGGGCTTCCCCACCCACACTA
>QMRZ01000103.1 GCA_003649495.1 Thermoprotei archaeon
GAGGAGCTGTGCAGCAACTACGGGAGGATAGACGTACTCTGGTTCGACGGCGCATGGCCATACAAGCCAGAGGACTGGAGAGCAGAAGAGCTACTCACGAAAGTCAGGAAGCTTCAGCCGCAGATAATAGTGAATAATAGGACGGGTTTGCCTGGAGACTTCGAGACGCCTGAGCAGCATGTCCCATGGTGGTCACCGCCAAAGAGGCCCTGGGAGACCTGCATGACCATGAATGATAGCTGGGGCTACTTTGAGGGAGACCGCAACTGGAAAACTCCTCGGCAGGTGATAGCCACTCTCGTAACCGTGGTGAGCCTTGGGGGAAATTTACTGCTGAATGTCGGGCCTAGAGGTGATGGGGCATTTCCTCCTGAGGCTGTGGAGTTGCTCTCTCACATAGGCAGGTGGATGAGAAGTAACGGTGAGTCAATATATGGCGCCAGTGGCGCGCCATTCACCACCACTGTAGGCCCCATAACTGCTAAGGGCAACAAGGCCTATGTGCATGCACTGAGGTGGCCTGGGAAGGCCATAACGGTAGCCGGAGTCGGCAATACAGTGTCTGGGGCCTACTTGCTGGCAACGGGGGAGGAGGTCAGATTTAGACAAGAGGGCGATAGAGTATTTCTCGAAGGATTGCCAGCCACGCCTCCCGATCCCTACGACACAGTCATAGTCCTTGAGCTTGACGGGCCCCCGAGGGGCGTCGAGTACAAGCCTAGATGATGTAATTCCGGGAAGGCAGTACTACCACGTTAATAGGAGGACAGCAAAGCCCATCAGGCATGCAACGGAGGAGGCTGGCAGCCACTTCTTCTTCAGCACCTCTAGGGCGGCGCGCCCCAGAGGAAGTACCTGGACGCCTCCAGAGAGAATAAAAAAGTAGTTGAAAGTAAGTCTCCTGAGGATGGGACTATGAGTTCCAAGCCTATAGCTCTTGTGAACGCTAGAGTGATAGGGGCGGATAGGGCCGTTATAGAGAATGGTGCTTTAGTGATCAGGGATGGAGTGATAGTTGACGTTGGTACGAGAGGCTCAGTCGAGATCCCTGAGGATGCCGAGGTTATCGACGTAGGCGGGAGGACTGTAATGCCAGGCCTGATAGATGCTCACATGCATTTAACCGGGATGCGCACAGGCGACTTGGTGAAGGAGCCCCTCATAACTCCTTTCGGAGTCTTCATAGCTAGAGCGGTGAGAGACTTAGAGGCGCTGATAAACGCTGGCTTCACGACAATCGGCGATGCAGGCAGCTTAGTGGCCCTACACTTGAAGTACGCTGTAGCTGAAGGCAGCGTGACTGGTCCAAGGATAGTTGCGGCAGGCCTCCCTCTCTCACAGACTTTCGGCCATGGTGACGTACATTACCTGCCGGTTGAGTGGGTTGACTATAGGACCACGCGAAAACTCACGCCCCTAGCTACCCTAATCTGCGACGGAGTCGATGAATGCCGAAAGGCGGCCAGATACGCGCTGAGGGAAGGTGCTGACTACATTAAGATAATGACTAGCGGCGGAGTCCTATCGGAAAAAGATAGGCCAGAATATGTCCAGTTCACTCTAAATGAGATAAGGGCTATAGTGGAGGAGGCTGAAGCTGCTGGCAGGTTTGTCCACGCCCATGCCCAGGGGAGTAAGGGGATAATGAATGCTATTGAGGGGGGAGTGAAGGTAATAGCTCACGCCATATTCATGGATGATGAGGCGATTGAAGAGGCGAAAGAGAGGAGTGTAATCGTGATACCCACGTTCTCCATAGTAGAGAGGTTACTGGAGATCGGTGCTGAAGCCGGAATACCTGAGTGGGGGCTGAAGAAAGCTGAGGAAGTGCACGAGATTCACATGGAGAACATCAGGAGGGCTTACAGGGCTGGCGTGAAGATAGCAGCTGGCACCGACTTCATTGGAGGTCCCTTCAAGCATGGCGAGAACGCGCTTGAGATCCAGCTCCTCGTAGAGAGGATTGGCATGTCGCCCATGGAGGCGATAATCGCGGCTACACGCAACGCGGCAGAGGCAGTGGGCTTAGCTGGCAGGATAGGTACTCTCACTAAGGGCAAGCTTGCTGACGTGATAGTCGTTGATGGAAATCCCCTAACAGATGTGAAAATCCTCAGGGAAGCAGATAAGATACTCATGGTGATAAAAGAGGGGGTTATAGTCAAAGACCTCCTAAGAGCTACGCAGCGCGCGCGGCGTTAAGGAGAGGCTAGTAAATCCAATGTGCCACGTTACCCGGTAATAGCCGTCAAAGAGAGGGCGGAAATCTAACCATGACCTAGGCACGTAAGCTCTTCACCTGACAACCTTATTCGGACATAAGACAGAGAATGGACAGTACTGACATTCCCAGGAGTACCTGGGAATCCTGGGCTTAGCTACTCTCTCGGCAATGTCAGCTAAGCTCATCCTCTCCTCAATCCCATACTGCGTAACTCGGTCGGGAGTCACATAAATCAGGTAACTCTGGTCTAAATTGAAGAGGGTATTGTATATCTTTACTTGGTCAACGTGGTGCTCGTGCGGTAGGGAGAGGTCTGCCCTGGCAGTTTTTATCTCAATACCTACTCTTCCTTTAGAGGGGAGCTTAACTACCAAGTCAACCCTACCTTTAATCACTACTTCTCCAGCGCCAGGAATGAATTTTCCTAGATCCAGTTTAAGGGTAGTCTCCGGCTCCACCTCGATTTCAGCTCCTAAATCCTTCAGTATCTCCTTTAGGATGGTTTCCAGTCCTACATGTACTAGGACTCCCTGTATGAGGATTGGCTTGAAGAGTTGTGCAAGCTCGAGCTCTGGATAGATGCGTGAGAACTTTTCCTTCTGGCTACAGGATACCAGGTCTGTGACCCAGTAGACTCCAGGCTCTCTGACGTGTTTTTCCCTCTCCTCTTTGAAGTATTTATAGAGAATGCCTATTAGATCCAGCGACACGAACTCCACCTACCAGGAGCTCTTGGTTATTCGATATTAAAAGTTGGCTAGCTATAGCATTGTAGGTTATGTGAACCTTAGATGTCCATGAGACCATCATAATAGCTTATTACTCAGGAGGGCACGTGGCGGACGTGAGCGCGCGCTTTCCCTGGCCCGGTAAGTATAAGTGTGCCATTTCCCTAACATTCGATGATGGACTCCCCTCCCAATTGAGAGTGGCTGTCCCCCTGCTCCGTAGATACGGAGTGAGGGCTACGTTCTACCTGTGCCCCTCTGGCAGCAACTGGGCTGGAAAGCTCAGGCCCTGGCGTAAGGTAGCGGAGGAGGGGCACGAAATAGGTAATCACAGCCTCTCTCACTTCTGCTCCTGCAACTTCCCCTTCAGCGGGCGATGCCTCGAGGAGCTAACCCTAGAGGAGATTGAGGAGGATATATTAGAGGCTCAGCGCAGGCTTGAATCCCTGATACCTGGCAGGGAGATCAGGACTTACGCCTACCCCTGTTATCAGTCATATGTGGGGCGAGGAGCTAGTAGGAAGAGTTACGTGCCAGTGGTGGCACGCTACTTCTTAGCTGCTAGGGGCGTAGGCGAGAAGCCCTGGCCCAATGACCCGCTAAGGTGTGACCTTCACTACCTGTGGTCGTGGCCAGCTGAGAGGATGAGCGCAGCTGAGATGATAGGTTTAGTAGAGCAAACCTTAATGAAGGGCGGATGGGCGATTTTCACGTTCCATGGGATAGGCGAGGGACACCTTCCAGTATCAGAATCCGACCTTGAAGCACTCCTAGAGTACCTAAGCTGGAGAGAGGAGGTTTGGGTGGCACCCGTAGCAGAGGTAGCGAGCTACGTGGCTAAGAGGCGGGCTCACCGGCAAGCGCGAAGTTGAAAGTAGGCACTGCAGCGGAGAGGAATGCCTATAAGCGGCTTTGAGTATGTAGCCTGGGGGCCCTGCGCCGAGAGGTGAGGAAGCTGGTCCCCCAGACCTCTCGGGATGATGCCCTAGCTTTAGCTGAGCCCTAGAGGGTGCCGCGTAATCTACTCAGCTATGTAGCAAGCTTCATATCGCCTTCTAGCTCTGTATGTCGTGTTAGCGCTAGCCGTGGGCCTCATGACAATCGCACTCGCTGTAGTTATGAGATTCCCCCTGTGGGCTACAATGCTTGCCTCAAGCCTCGCAATGCTCGCAGTTAGTGGGAGCCTCCCTCTATTCCTCAAGGCTGTAGAGGGGGTGGGGAGGCTTGAGTACCTCTGCCTGTACCTAGCTGCTTGCTCCATCTCGGTGCTCGTCTCCCTCTACAGAGAGAGCGGCGCGATCGATAAGCTCTCTAGAGGACTATTGGGAGTCATAAGGCAGCCCAAGCTCATCACCGCTTTAGTGCCCTCAGTGTTAGGCGCTCTCTCCATTCCGGGAGGTGCTCTGATGTCCGCGCCGATAGTCGATAAAATGGGAGGAGAATTGGGGTTCAACAAGGCGCAGAGACTATTCCTGAACATATGGTACAGGCATGTCATATTCCTTGTATACCCGTTGTCGCCGACCATACTCGTTGCATCAGCACTCGCTGGAACTAGCGTGTGGAGCATAGCTTTGAGAACTTTGCCTAGCTTCTGCGCAATGGTGCTAATGGGCTACTTACTCGTGCTGAGGGGCGGAAAGAGGGGAGTCGAGGTTGAGGCATGTGGAGATCTAAAGGAGTTAATGAGTGTATCTTCGCCGTTACTGCTAGCAGTAACGCTTGCGCTGATGTTTCAGCTATATATGAGCCAGTTACCACGCTACCTAGCGGTGGCTGCTGGCGCCTCAGCTGGGGTCTTAGCCCTCCTCATTCTCAAGGAGGGTGACCTGGGGGATTTGAAGGCAGCAGTAACTTGCCGCTTAACGCTTGAGGTGTTAGCAACGACTATCGGGATAATATTCTTTAGAGAAGCCTTCTCCGCCTCAGGCGCATCAAAGTGTGTAGCTGAGTTTGTGGGCAGTAGGGAGCTCGACAAGGGCCTGCTCCTAGCCTCGCTGCCCTTCGCCATATCTTACGTCATGGGCAACTCCCTGAGCGGGGTAGCAATCTCCTACCCAATTCTAGAGGGGGTGGGCGTGGGCTTGAGGGAGGTAGTACTCATGTTCACCTCCGCCTTCCTGGGATATCTCTCCTCTCCGATGCACATGTGTTACGTGTACACAGCAGAGTACCTGAGAGTGAATATGAGAGACGGCTACAAGTACATGCTTCCAGCGACGGCCGCTGTCCTAGCGACAGCATACTTAACCTACTGGTGGGGGCCATGAAGCTCTCTACAACTCCTCTATGATTCTCCTTACGTACGCTATGTCGCGTTTTAGCACGCACTTTCTTTCCTCGCCTGCAAATCCTCCTAGAGACTCGTCTTCTATGTTAGCATCGCGATCGTAGCCAGCCTTCCTGAGAATGCCTAGTATATACCGTTCTCCCCTACCGCTTCATTCCGTTTAGAATTGTGTCAAAGCGTGTCTGCGGCAGGGGTTCCCCCCTCCCAATGATCATTGGGAGGCGTTCAGGGGGAACGGGGACTCCCCACATCTTGA
>QMRZ01000104.1 GCA_003649495.1 Thermoprotei archaeon
ACACATTGTAGAAGAGGGTGGACAGTATAACCAGCCGTTTCCTCGGGCCGCATCACTCCACATCTTCCTGCCTCATCGTGGTGCGGCTTCATTGGCTCCGCCTCACCCAGGGGGCTTGGGTACCCCTACGGGGTCGTGGGCGGCAGTCGAGCCCAGCGGCACGGGGCTCCCATCTACACCGCCGCCCGCGGGGCTTGGAGCACGGCTCCCACCGCCCCGCAAGCCCACGAGAGTGGCGACACGCTACACTATAAGTGTTTTACTGAGACATAACGATATAGAACCCTACAAACGCTACAGCTTAATGTTTCTACCCCACCTTCAGCCCCAGCTGGCCTCCACTGATCACGCCTCCAGTACTACATAGCCCCGCCGCGATTATCACTGCCAAGACGCAGGCTAGCGTAACCGCCGAGGCCTTCACCACACCGAGCCTAAACCCCCCTATCAGAGCTAGGGGAGGGGGATCGTCATGAGGGCATGGGTGGGATCCACCTGCGCACCGGGAGAGGGGGGAGTTTATAATACTCCCGAGACGCGCTCAGCTCGACGCCAGCCCTATCAGCCTCCTCTTAAGCCGTAGGTAGTAGAGGTAGTTTTGGTAGGGGACGTCGGCTGGCACCCTGTGATCTACGTGCGGTATGTAGCCCCCCTCCTCTACGAGTGGCTTAACTCTCTCCAGCTCCCTCTCTATGCTCCTGGGGTGTAGCAGGGCCCTCTTATCCACGCCCCCCATGAACAGAGCCCTGCGCCCATACTTCTCCCTCAGCCTCACCGGGTCTGAGCCAGCCCTAACCTCGCAAGGGAAGAAGCAGTTAATCCCGGCCTCCAGCCAGAGGGGTATGAGGAGGTCGATGTTCCCGTCACAGTCTACGATGTTGAGCCAGACCCCGTGGCTCCTGAGGAACTCAGTAATCCTCCTGTAGCAGGGGACCATGAGCTCCCTAAAGTGCCTGGGGGATATCAGTGGACCGCCATTCCAGCACATGTCCTCCCACCAGTGAGCGTAGTCCAGCCTCACCTCCTTCACGGGCTTCTCCAGGAGCTTCAGTATCATCTTAACTCTAAACTCGAAGATATCCCTCACGAGCTCCGGCTCCTGGTAGATGGCCATGCAGAGGCCCCGGAGCCCCATCAGGTCGCGCGCCCAGCCGAAGAAGCCGCCAGCGTCCACGCCCAGCGGGTAGTCCCGATCCTCCCACTCCTCTAGGAGCTCCTCCCAGTTCTCAGGGTACCAGATATCGTCGAGTTCAAACCTCTCCTTATATGACTCCCACGAATCCCAGTCCTTGACTGGGTGCTCGATGAATGACGGTATGGAGGTGCCCCTCCCCTCCTTAAACTCCATCTTCACTATCCCCATCTCATCACGCACTACGCGCCTCCTGTCATCCTCCCACAGGACCTTGTACTCGAACTTCCTGAAAGGCACGGCGCACGGCACCTTATGCCAGTACCAAGCCTCGAAGCCGAAGAAAATGTCCGCCTTGTAGTTGTCATTAACCCAGCGGGGGAGCCCCTCGCGATGCCATCTCCTGAGAGTCTCATCCCAGTAGCCGAACTCCACATCTGGCACGTGGTCCACCTTCCTGTACTGGAACACGTTGAGGAAACGCTCGCGCTGGGTGAGCCTGAGCGAGGGATCTATTATGGTCACAATCCAAACCCCGGAGAGCAGTATTTCTCCCTAACTTCGCTCCAGAGCTTAAGTCGGGACTTTCTCCTCTGGAGGCGGGCTCCACTTCTTGGTGAGCAGGGCCAGGCGCCTGAGCACCCACCTCCCCCGCACCTTCCTGCTCAGCTCCTCCAGTATGCGTAGTATCTCGTCATACCTCCGCCTATCGACTGGGAAGGGGACTCCATCCTTACCCCCGACAGCGTAGGCGAACTTGAAGGGGTCAGGGGGGTGTGTCACGGGATCCCTCCAGGAGGGCGGCGTCTCGTAGACCAGCTCGGCCACTAGCGCCAGGGACCTGAGGGTGCTGGGGCCCACGCCCCTCACCTCCAGCAGCTCCCTGTAGCTGCGTACGTCAGCCTCACGGGCGATCAGCAGCGCGCTCCTGTTGAGGGAGAGCTTGCCGAGCCTCAAGTACCTGTTCACGATGGCCTTGGCCTTGCGCGGCGAGTAGGGTGCGTAGTATGAGAGGGGCCTATACCCCTTAGCTAGGGCCGCCGCCTGCCTGAGGTAGGCCTCCACGCGCCGTGGATCCTCCTTGGAGAGGTCCACGAGGAGCTTCTGGTGCTCGCGGAGCCCCCTATCAACGGTATTCAGCGCCACCCCCCTGAGGCCGCAGACCCCGCTGTGTGGGGACTCGGTGAAGGCTCCGGCGGACTCGGAGAACCAGTGGTACCTCCTAGCCAGCTTAGCTGATGGGTTCATGCCCTGCTGAACTACTGCCCACCTCCCCTCTTCATCGACGAAGAACGTGTGGTGGTAGAGCTGATACCCGTCCTGCAGCGCCGCGTTATCCACCTTAGCCACTAGAGCTGAGGTCCTGATGAGCTCAGCCGCATCCAAGCCGAGCCTACGAGCTATCTCCCTAAGCTCACCCGGCGTGCGCAAGCTCCTACCCCCCTTACCCCCCGCCGCGTAAGCCCCTATGTCCAGCTCAGCGAGGACCTGCCTCAGTATCGCCGTCGTCACAGTAGTTGAGCCCGAGGAGTCCCAGTCCATGCCGATTATGTTGTTCAAGGCCTGGAACCACACTGGATCAGCCAGCCGCTCCAGGAGGCCCCTAGTACCGTACTCGTCAACTACAAGCTCAACTACTATGGCCGCTAGCTTCTTCATCCTCGACGCCAGCCACGGTGGGACGTGGCCGGTGTGCAGCGGCAGCTCCGCGACGCCCCTCCTCATACCTCACGATACCAGCCGAGGGGTGGAGTTTAAAGCTATAAGATGAAATGATTGAAAGTAAGGCCAGCACCACGGCCCCGGGGGCTGCGGGAGGACCCTCAGAAAGCCTTAAAATTCCCGGCTACTCCCGGAATTCTAGGGCCCGTGGTCTAGCGGCTAGGACGCCCGCCTGACGAGCCACAAGGCTCAGATCGCGGGAGGTCCCGGGTTCAAATCCCGGCGGGCCCACCATCCTCGAGTTACGTCTTAGCAGCTCGGGCATTAAGGGAAGCCCTCCCGCAAACTACTTAAAGCCCCTCTCAGAGTAGTGAAGACGGGCCGGTAGCTCAGCTGGTAGAGCGACGGGCTCTTAACCCGTAGAGCCTGAGGCGCGCGCCCCGGGCGCGGAAGTCCCGGGTTCGAGTCCCGGCCGGCCCGCCACTCGCCCTCGGGTTTAAGCTGAGAGCTCAGGTATCTCCTGCGGGATTGCCCGTGCGCCAGCTTCGCTGTAGCTTAAGGGATGCATTTGCACACTATATGGATTCGACTTGCTAGCACACACGTGCTCCAACAAGGTCCTCCTTGGGTGGAATTCCCTCTTGAATGGGTCGAGGATGAGGCCGAGTATCTCCAGCGTTACCAGGCCGAGCAGGTCTCATCCTCGCTCTCGCCGAGCACTACTGGTGACGTGTACTCCCAGTAGCCGGGCAGCTCTATGATAGCCTCTGAGATTGCCCTCCTTATGACGGTACCATCGACCAGTATGAACTCCACCTCTCTCTTCGGCTTGAGGCCTAGGCGCTCCCACACATCTCTCCTCAACACAGTGTACGTGGCTCCCGAGTCCACTAGCAGCCTCACGGGCACAGCCTTACTCCCGTGCTTGACAACTGCATCAACGTATACCAGGCTCATCTCACTATTCCGCCCAGCCCACCACATATTCCCTCTGGCGCGTAGCGAGCAATTACTCCTCTCAGCCGACGCTGCGACGCCGTAGTGTGTCTATCCACGCTGGACGTCTACGAGGGTGAACTCCAAGAACTCTTCACCCCAGAGCCCTAGCACCACGGCTAGGGGGGATGCAGCCACCTCATACAGCCTCTCACCGCTCCACCACATCTCCAACTTCTTAGGGATGAGGGGAGCTCCGGGGAGCGCGAGGCGGACTGGTATTCCCGTCGAGTTCTCGATGACTACCATGATTGGGGGATAGTCGTGGTGAGCATAGATTAGGAGTATGGCTCTGTCCACGCCTCCCAGGCTGGCCAGCTTCGAGTAGAGCCTGATCCACTCCTCCACATACCTCTCATCCCTCACTCTCTCCAGTAGCTCGTCGAATGTGACTACCGTCCTATTGCCTCCCTGCACCAGAGTCATCCTACGCTCCCTGAAGTCCCAGACCTGCACTGCCGTGAGCTCAAGCGTGAGGTTAACCATGGGGTCCTCGAGGGAGGGGCGCTCGCCGAGCTTCACGCGCAGCACTGTGGCCACATCCCCTCGGAAGAGGGGGAAAGTGTAGCCTAGGAAGCTACCGTTCTCGACCCAGTAGCCCCTGAGGGGATCGTATAAGGTGACTACCCGTTCACCCGGGTCTAGCGGGGTCAGGGCGAACGTTACCCTGTACCTCGACTCGCCAACCTCCTCAACCATTACTGTGAGATTCTTAGTGCCGTAAGACCTCACGTTATACACCAGGATTAGGGGAGCGCGCTCGCCCGGCCCCACTCCACGCAGCGCGTAGCGATAGAGCCAGCAGGCAGCTAACACAGCCGCTGAGACCGCCGCCAGCACCGCTGCCCTCCTCATCATTAACAGCGCATATAGCTGAAGCTTAAAACTGGTGAGCAGCGCTAGCATCAGCGGCTTAAGCTGAGGCCCTCCAGGCTGCGTAGTCCCGCGGTACGAGCCTCGCAACATCGTAGAGTCTAGCGGCCAGCCTCCTGGCGTCTTCTATCGCCCTCTCATCCTCTAGGATCTCCCCAGCCTCGAAAGCTGTGCCTGCGACTCCCCTGTAGCACAGGATCATCTCGTGCTTCAGCATGAATGAGTGAATACCAGTTAAGGCTGACTCGAGCCCGTAGCCCCTCCCAACCACAATGCCTCCCCCACCTTATTCCTGAGCTTCCCCCTTATGCAGCAGGCCCTATCCATGAATAGCTTGACGTAGCTACTCACGTTGTTGAAATAAAGGGGGCTGGCTACCACTATATCCGCGGATAGGAGCTTTGGGATGAGCACACTGCTCATGCCGTAGTCAATACGGCAGCTGCCCCTACCTACGCAGTACCGGCACTCAGTGCAGGGCTTTATCTCGTGCATGCTCAACCTCACCTTCTCCACGCTCACGCCCAGCCGCCTCAGCTCGTCCGGGGCGATGTCGAGCAGTAGCTCCGTATTCCCGCCCACTCGAGGGCTTCCACATATGCCTCAGGCCTTAAGCATCCACTCACCAGGTGCCAGGACCATGGCCCGAGATATCTATGTGCATTGACGCATATTATGTCCCGTCCAGCCGCTGGAGTTTAGCTGGCGAGGCGTTAGCTACAAGACCCCCTCACGCACGTGTGTGATGTGACGATATACGCTACTCTCTGCTTCCTGCTTAGGTGCAACGAGGTGTTGTTGATAAGGAAGAAGAGGGGG
>QMRZ01000105.1 GCA_003649495.1 Thermoprotei archaeon
GGGCTGCGCCGATACCTGGGGGATCCACGCCACAGAGCTCAGAGCGAGCAGGAGGATGGTGAACAGCGCTAAGCTATGTGGACGAGGCATCAACGCTAACCCCCCAATCCCTAGCTGTAACACAACAATTTAAGCGTATCCTTATATACTTATATTTAGGGGGAGCCGTGACCACTACAGGGATTAAAGCTTTTTCAATAAAACCGACCGCTTCACTATGCTTCACTGAACCAGCTAGGTATTATACCTATTCTTAAAAAGTATGGGAGTAAGAAATTTATTATACTCTTGTCGGTGAGTAATTCGATGGCAGAAGAGGTGAAGTATAAGCCCTCCGCAGTGAAGCCCTGGTCGATAATCCTCGCCTTGATAATGCCGCCGATCTTCTTCCTGCTGAATGCTCCTCTGCACATGTTCGTCCAGTGGTGGGTGTGGCCCGCCTGGTTCCCGCCTCAGTGGCCAGTGATGATGCTGTTCTTCTACCTCTTCTACAAGGCCACTGGGGTGAAGCCCTCAGCCCCCACGATGGTGGCGCTGCTGAGCATATTCTACGTGGTCTCGGGGTGGACCTACTTGATAGGCGGCACACACTGCTGGACCATCTTCCCCCTGTACACGGCCGGTATGGGCTTCTTCGTCCACGGCCTATGGGCTGACCCGTACAAGGACCTGTTCTGGAAGTATACCCCAGGCTTCGTCGCACCGAAGGACATGCGGGTGCTCCAGGCGTTCTACGAGGGCGGGACCTTCGACCTAGGCGCCTGGCTAGGGCCAATAGCGTTCTGGTCCCTGTTCTGGTCCGCGTTCTACGTGGGCGGGTTCCTGGCAGCGTACATGATACGTAAGCCGATGGTAGAGGTGGAGAGGCTGCCCTTCCCGTACGCCCAGCCCACGGCATACGTGATAAGGGAGTTCGAGGCTGAGGAGGAGGGCAAGCCCAGGCTCTTCAACTTCAGGCTAAGACCCATAAAATTATTCTGGGCAGGGTTCCTCATAGGTTTCGCCTTTTACATCCCGAATGCCATTAGCGCTCTAACACCTATCACGTTCCCATACTACTTAATGGCTCCACCCTTCAACCTTAACCCATACACTAGAGCCATATTACCAGGAGCTAAGTTCAACGGATGGTTCGCTCCAAACGAAATCGTCGTCCTGGCTATAGCTCCGAGAGACGCACTGTTAACCGGAGTCATCTGGTGGGTGTTGATAGGTATTATCTACCCGGTCGTCGGCGTGAAAATGGGCTTCCTACCCTACTACCCTGGCATAGAAGACACTAACGAATACTACTTAACCACTGGGCCGTTTAAGAACGGGTGGTTTGGTCAGCTAGGCGTCCCGGTGGGGCTGGGTCTCTGGGCCCTGATAAACTACAGGCACCACATCGCCAGGTTCTTCCAGGCGCTGACCGGGAAGGTGACCGCCACTGATGAGCCGTACAAGATGGTGGGCCTAGGGTTCATCGCCTGCTGGCTGATAGTGCTCATACTGTTCGTAGCGGCTACCGGGAACGTGGTGATGGCCATCGTAGCGATAATCTGGTACATACTCATACAGTACGGATGGTGCAGGGTACAGGCGGAGGGGATGCACACCACCGCCATGTCCTACTACTGGGGCCAGTACTTCGACTTCGGAACCTACCTGGGCCAGTGGGGCCCCAGGCCCGACCCACGCGCCCTGCCCACGCTGACAATGTTCGCCTCGTTCGGCGGCACGGGCTTCCTTAGGCAGTCGGCCATAGGACCGGCCAACCACATACAGATGTATAAGGTAGCCGACGTTAACAGGACTGACCCGAGGGATGTTTTGATACTGTCGGCGATTACGATGGTGTCTAGCGCGGTGACGGTGGCCGCGCTCACCCCATGGTGGTACACGACCTTCGGCGGCTACACGAGGCAGGGCTGTGTCGAGTACCATGTGTGGAACCTGCCCGGCATATGGCAGTACACCGGCGGCACGCCGCCGCCCGTGGGCGCGGCGGAGACCCTCGGCTACACGGTCTCAGGAGTGATCTTCACCATACTCTGCTACCTGGCCAGGGCCAGGTTCCCATGGTTCTTCTTCAACCCCGTGGGCGTCGCCCTAGTGAGCGTGTGGGGCTTAGAGCACGGAATCTTCGTACTATGGGCGTGGGTACTGAGAGAGGTGTTCACGAGGCTCCTCGGCGCTAAGGGCTTCGAGGAGTACTACATGCCAGCGGCCTTCGGCTTCGCAATGGGCCACGGATTGCTGTACTGGACGACTGCTGTGATAGCCTTCTTCACCAGGGCAATACCTGCAATGACCGCGCTCCCGCCCTAGGAGTTAATTAAGGCCTTCCCCCTCCTTCTTTCTAGCAACCCGGTGAGTAGCCATTAAGGGGCAGAAATCCCAAGCCATAATAGGCCTAGCGTTACTAGCCATCCTCCTCCTATTTTCGTATCTCTCCCACACACTCTCTCCCAAGCATCCCCACAAGATCTACGTGATGCTTACCTTTGATACAGAGGACTTCATAACTCCCGAGACCAATGACGTCCTGAAGTCGCTTGTTGAGATCCTCAATAGACATGGGCTGAGGGGGGAGTTCTACGTTGTTTCCGAGAAGATGAGGGTGCTAGTGAATGACTATCCCGGGATCCTGGGCCTGCTCAAGATGGGGAGGCACGTAATAGGCTACCACCAGAATTGCCATTCAGTACACCCCACGATCGCCGAGTACTCCAACGTGAGGGATTGGGAGGCGGCCGTCGAGACGGCCTACCTGTACGAGACTAGGCGTATCAACGTGTACACGGGCGAGCTACGCGCCAATGAGAGCGGCGGCATAGCATACATGAGGGAGGTGCTGGGGACAACCCCTATATCCTTCAGGCCCCCCGGCTACGTATGGTCCCCCGCGCTGGTGTACGTCCTACGCTCGCTGGGGGTGAGGGTATTTAGCCTCAGCTCGGCCTTCAGGGCCATAACAGGCGAGGATCTCAACTGGTACATGGGCGTGCTACAGGTGCCGGCGGGCGACCTCTACATGGACGGGTACCTCGTCAGGGGGGACCTCCAGGGGCTTAAAGGAGCCTTCTCGAAGCTCTGTGAGGGGGGTGGAGAGCACAAGCTCGTAGTACTGGCTCTCCATCCCTGCATGCTCGTCACCACTAAGTTCTGGGACTTCAACTATTACCATGGCCGCAACCCGGGGTCCCCCGAGCAGGTGTCCCTGCCCCCCTTACGCAGCAGGGAGGACGTCTGGACTGCACTGAGGACATTTGAGGAGTTCCTGGAGTACTTGGAGAGCCTAGAGAACGTGGAGGTGGTGACGTCTGAGGACCTCCTAGAGCTAGTCGAGGAGACAGCTGGGGTCACGGTCACTAAGGGGGAGCTGGCTGAGCTCGCCAGCCAAGTAATCTCCTCAAGCACCCTGCCCAACTACCTGAGGACCTGCAGGGGACACTACCTGACGCTGGCTGAGACGTACCTCGTGCTGGCAAAGGCTGCCCTCAGCTACCTGAGGAGCGGGGAGCTGCCCTCCAGCGTGAAGCTATCCGTGGAGGAGCATCTCGTGCTAGGCCCTGTAGAGTACTTCTCCAACAAGGGGAAGCTCATCAATTTAACGGCAGGCCTGCTCGAGCACGTGTTCTCCGAGGCGCTGAGGGCCTCCCGGGAGAGAGGCTACATACCGGCTGTGATCACAGCGGGCGGCTATAGGCTCAGCGCCGCCGATGTACTGTACTTATCCGCTTACACTATTTGGAGCGCCGGGCAGGGTGGGTTGCCCAGATTCGTAGCGTTCACCGGGCGTGAGGTGCTGCCACCCTCGGCTCACGATCTCGAGATAAGCTACTCCTGGCCATGCCTGCCCCGGGGCGAGGACTTCTCCGTAGAGCTGCTGAGAGCCAGGCTTCAGCTCTGGACTCTCAAGCCAGCGTCCTTACGCACGCGCCCCTCCTCCCTTAAACCCTTATGGGGTACTTGCCGTACTCCCAGAGCGTCTCCGTGACTACTCTCAGCCCTCTCCAGTAGTGCTCGGGAGGAGGATCCTCAGTAATGCTCAGAACGTAGCCGTCGCCCGGCGCCATCTCCCTCAGCAGGCTCAGGGTGAAAGCCCTAAGCTCCTCGTCGCTGTACACGAACGTGGACTCGGGGAAGTTTATCCAGATTATTTTATCCCTCCAGGCCTCCCTGGCCTCCCTTATGGAGAGATCTCCCATGGGGGGTGGGGTGAAGGCCTCTATTATGTCCAGCTTAGTCTTAGCTATGAGGTCCTTGAGGGACTTCAGCCTGCCATCCATGTGAGATAGGACCACCTTCCCCCCCTTGTGGAGTATGGACGCGTACTTGTTATAGTAGGGGAGCAAGTACTTCTCAAAGAGGGGCGGGCTTATCATCATGCTATCCACGTTATCGCCCACCTTGACTAGGTCCACGGGGGCCTCCGCTATTATCTTGTACATCTCGACCTCCTTCCGGTCAATTATCTTGAGCAGCTCCTCGAGCCTCCTCCTATTCCTGTAGAATTCTATGGAGAACTTCGTGAAGCCCATTAAGTGTACTATCACCTTCATCAAGGGAGTGTAATCCCCCCACGCGAATATCACGCCGTCATCCCCGAGATCCCTCTCCAGGGCCTCACACTCGGAGTAGTTAGGCTCGTACTCTGACTCCTCAATCATGTACTCGATGACGTCGTAGTCCTCATCCCTCTTTATGGGGTACTCGACCACCCAGCTCTCCCCCGCTCCCCTGACTAGGCCCACCTTAACCCTGGTGACCACCTCCCCGACGGGAGTCTTGTACACGCGGCACACCTCGTCGCCCACCCTCCTCTCCTCCACGCTCACCCTCTCATTCCTGACAGTGTAGGGCGTCACGGCGAACACCAGCCCTAAGCCCTTATTCCTCAGGAGGCGCTCCTCACGCCCCCTGGGCAGCAGGTTGGAGTATATCAGCCAGGGGATCCTCTCAGGGGGCTCCCCCTCGAGAACCCTGTAGAAGTTCTCCCTAACGCTCAGCTCCACGTGTCTCTCATCCCAGGATGCCCTATTAAAAACATGTGCCCCGCGGCTCACCTCAGCCAGGAGCTGGCGGTCCTCACAAGCTCGGCGGTCAGCTTGACGTACTCCGCCCTAGCCTCCCCCAGCACCTCCCCCCTGAGCTCTGGGGGCGCGCTCCTATATCGCCTGATGAGCTCTCCCATCCGCTCATAAGCCCTCGTGGCCAGCTCCAGCGCTGCCCTGACCTCGCGGTAGTCGAACAACTTGAATATCGACCTAGACCTGGAGAGGGCCTCCTCTATCGTCCCCCTAGCTATCACCTCGTAGACCTTGGCCACCTTGCCGGGGGTCCACCTGAGGA
>QMRZ01000106.1 GCA_003649495.1 Thermoprotei archaeon
GAGAAGCCCTCGAACTCCTGGACAGGCTGGTGAGTGGGGGTTTCAGGTTATCCGATGAACTGCTCCGGAGAGCTCAGGAGGAGTTGAGGAGCCTTGCGCGGCGCCGGTGAGGCTAGGCCTCTTATAGGGTGGGTGTTAGGGGGCTGAGGCCTCAGCTATTTCCCTGGCCATCTCCCTCAGGTGGGTGGAGAGGGTGTCCCAGGGGTTCTCGCCGCCGTCGTTGGTGATGTATATCCACTTCACGTTGTCTATCAGCTCCCTGAGGGCCTGAGGGTCTAGGCTCTCCTGCCCGTAGACGAGCACGGCCGCCCTGTCCCTTAATCCCCTGTACCTGGACAGGCCATCGGGGGGTGGGTACCTGGGGTTTTCCCATATGACCACGATGTCGAAGATCCCGAAGTACTCCTCAGCGGCCCAGGTCCCGGGGTTCGCGATCACTAGCTTGAGGTCCTGGCTCCTCGCGTATTCGGCGATCCTCCTGTAGTAGTCTAGGTGGCTCGCGTTATCGTCGCACGTCACCTCGTCTACGAATAACCCGTCGAGCTCGTACCATGACGCGTACCTCTCCACGTCTCTCTCCACGTCCCTGAGGGGCCTGCGCGTGTAGCTGGTGTAGACGTAGCCGACCACCGTGATGTTAGCGGCCCTTAGCTCCTCCACCGCGCCAGCATACCTGGCTGCGTCGAGCTTGCTGCCGGGCCCATTGGAGGGGTTCACTATGACGATTATGGGCAGGCCCGGGTACTCCTCCCTGAGCCTCACCAGCTCTCGAGTGGGCATCGGGTAGGCGTAGAGGGGTATTAGGAGCCCAGCCCTGCACTCGACCTCCACGGGCCTAACCTCCCCTCCCCGCTGAGGGTTGAGCAGCATGTAGGCCCCGGCTACCGCCACCGCTAGGGCTGGCACGGCGATGCGCAGCCACTTGATGCGGGTAGCCAGGGGCATGGCTGGACCCTCTACGGCACTACCTTGAGCCATGGCACCCTCCTAAAATCATCATCAAAAGTAGCTATCACGCCAATCCCATGCCTCCTGCAGGTGGCTGCTATTATCGCGTCATTGGGTAGCAGCCCGTACTTCATCGCCAGCCGTATAACCGGCTCAGGCCCCACGCACGTGGGCAGTAGCTGGAGGCGGGATAGGAGCGGGTAGACGTCGTGCATGAGGAGCCTGCCCACCTCCTCCCGCCGTGAGGCGACGAGGCTCCTGATCCTGTGCCTGGGGGCCGCGAGCGCTAGGCGCAGGTAGCCATAGACCACCTCGCTGACCACTACGTCGTTTATGTAGCCGGTCCACTCGCCGCGCTCAACCCTCTCCACCACGCTCCTAGCCTCCTCCATGCCAGCCAGGTACTTTAGGAGGACGTTGGAGTCAAGGAACACCCTCATCCTCTATCTCCCCTATTACGGCCTCGACCTCCTCGCGGCTGAGCTCAGGCCGCCTGCGGAGCAGGGCCCCGTAGACTGCCGTGACGCTCCTCCTTATTATGAGCTCCACCTCCTCACCCTCCCTCAAGTCAACCTCCTCCAAAGGCCTAAGCACACCACCCTCAAACCTAGCCCTAACCCTGATGCTCATCCCACGCTCAAGGGGCGTCGGGAGGCGATAAAACCTCCGCGCTACGGCACTACCTTGAGCCATGGCACCCTCCTAAAATCATCATCAAAAGTAGCTATCACGCAATCCCATGCCTTCTGCACTTCACGGCTATCTGGGCGTCGCTGGGCTGAAGGCGGTAGCTCAACATAACCTCCAGCAGCTCCTCCAGATCCTGCCAGTCGCTCAACAGCGTAATGCCCAGCTCCTCTAGGAGGCTCGTGAAGGCGGCCACCACCCGCCTAGGGTATCCGTGCCTGGCTAGCGCCCTCCTGAAGCTGTAGCGGCCCTTCACTAAGCCCCTATCGCGGTAGTACTTGAAGGTCGAGACGTAGAGGACCTCGTTGACCACCACGAATGACGTGTAGAGGTCCGCGCTCTCATGCTCCTCTAAGACCCTCCTGGCCGTGGCAGTGAGCTCGGTAGCGAATAACAGGTTGTAGAACACGTTGCTGCCTATGAAGAGCCTCATCACGCCTGCGCCTCCTCGGCCAGCCGGTCTAGCTCCTCCGCGCTGGCCTCCCCCAGGATCCCCGCGTACTTGTCCAGCACCCTCCTAGCGCTCCTCCTTATTATGAGCTCCACCTCCTCACCCTCCCTCAAGTCAACCTCCTCCAAAGGCCTAAGCACACCACCCTCAAACCTAGCTTTAACCTTGACAGCCACGCGTTAACCCAGGGCCTTGGCGTAAAAGTCTGGCGTCAGGTTAGGGTTCCTCATCACTGGTCAGCGATGCGAGGCTACATCACGCGCCGTTATAGCTGGGGAGCGAGAGCGTTTATACTCAGCGCTCCGCCCCGGCCTCTATCCACGCCTCGGCCTCAACAGCAGCCTCCCTCAGCCTCCTCAGGGCCTCCTCACTGGGCCTCCAGTAGCCGCGCCTGCAGGCCTCGTAGAGCCTCTTGACCACCTCGTGTAGGGCCCATGGGTTGGCCTCCAGCATCCTCCTCACCTCCTCGTTGAAGACGTGGGTCTCCGCGATCCTCTCCCAGGCCCAGTCGCTGACGCGGCCGGTGAGGGCGGCGTGGCCGAGCACGTAGCTCACCCTCTTAGCCACTTCTCGCGCGCTATCGTAGCCGTGCTCCAGCATGGCCTCCACCCACTTGGGTTCAGGAGCCTCGTCCTGAGCGAGAAGTCTATCGCCTCTCCGCTGCTCCTCACCCTGACCCTCACATCCCGCTGCACATCCACCTTCGGGGGCAGGAATCCGGCCCCGAGCGCTGCTGCGACTAGCGTGGCGGTGATGCCCACATCCCATAGCTGCTCATCACTAGTCGGCGGGGCGTGGGACACGGGGTAGCCGTGAGGCCTCCCAATGACAGTGACTCTGGCGCCCCTAGACCCCCTCGCACATCTCGAGGGGGTTGCGCGGGTTGCAGTTGAAGGGGCAGCCCTCCACGACCTCTATCTCGGGGAGGACCTGGGCTAGCGCCCTGACTAGCGTGGACTTCCCAGTGCCCTTATCGCCGCTCAGGAGGACGCCGCCTATCGTCGGGTCGACTGCCACGCGGAGGAGGGCTAGCTTCGCCCTCTCCTGGCCGACTACCGCCGTGAAGGGGAAGAATAGCCTGCGCTCCCCGCCGTCCTGCTGCATCACGGGCACCTCAGTGTTACGCTCTCCCCGAATGGTAATACTTCAGGGTTTCGCCGCTGCTAGAGGAGGTCCTCGGAGGACACCCTCCTTATGCGCTCCAGGACCTCGGGTGGGAGGACCTCGTCCTCAATCCTCCTGGCTAGGGGCCTCCTGAGGGTCAGGCCCTGGCCGTCCACTATGTCTATCTCCCAGGCCCTCAGGTCGTGGGGGGTCTGCCTCATCTTCTCAACTATTATGTACCTCCTAAGCACGCCGTTCACTATCCTGCGCCTGAAGTGTATTATGCCGTCGGCGACGTGCTCTATGCCCCAGCCGAATGCGCTGCCCGTCGTTATCGCGTACTGGGAGGTGGCGTATATCGTGAAGCCCCACCTGTTCAGCACCCTCTTAACGACGTAGCTCTGCTCCCTAGCCCTCACGGGGGCCCTAAGCCAGAAGGCGCTCATCGAGTCTATGACCAGCCTCCTACAGCTCCTGCCCAGGACCCTCTTAGCGGCTATGACCTTGTCCAGCATCTCCTCCACAGTGACGTTCCTGAGGCTCCACTCATCCTCCCTCTCCCTCATCAGCGCGTCTATTATGATCAGCCTGCCATCCCTCAGGGCCGAGTGGAAGTCCATCTTGAACTGCTCGGCCTGCCTGATTATGCTCTCCCGGCTCTCCTCCGTGGTGACGTAGATGCAGCTCTCCCCAGCCCGCAGGCCGGCCCAGATGAAGTGGAGGCACGCGACTGTCTTGCCCGTGCCCGGCATGCCCACTAGGGCTACGAGGAAGCCCTCAGGAACCCCGCCCGCCAGCAACTCATCTAGCCTCCTAACGCCAGTCGAGAGACGCTTAATCATCCCCACCTTAATCGGGCGCACGCTTTATAAAACCGCTCCCCTGTCTCAGGGAGACCTCAGCCACGACACTATGTGTAGGACGCCGGCGGCCGCCGCCATGAGGGCTCCTGCAGCCGGGAGGGGCCTCACGCCCGTCATCTCGTACACTGCTATGTACGCGTAGGCGGGGGAGGATGAGAGGAGGACGCCCGCCATCAGCGTGGCGTACCTCTCCTCCTCCTTGACTATGCTTAGGGCGGCCGCCCCGAGCCCCACGTAGAAGGGGGCCATGAATACCACGAGTATGTCCAGCAGTCCCACGCTCCCGCTCCCAGTCGTGAACCAGGGGGCGGGGATTGAGGCTAAGGCTAGGGCCAGGCCTATGAGCTTCAATGGATCAGCCCTCACCGCCCTCCACCTCCAGGTAGAGGCGGGCTATCTTGTTAAATGTGGATAGCGGCTTCTCCTCAAGCCGCTCGACCGCCGCCTGGCCCAGCCTAGCCTTCACGAACTCACTCACCTCCCTTATGAACCTGAGGAGAGTGCCGAGGCTCTCCCCACACCCCCTCCTGCTGAGGTACCTCCTGTAGAGAGCGTAGAACTCCGCCAGGCTCTCAGGAACCCTCCTCCGCCCCGCCGCGACTGGCACGCCAGCCATCTCGTAGATCTGGGTTATCCCGCCTGGGAATGCCCTGTACAGAGTCCTCGTGGAGACCTTGAGGACCCTAGCTATGTGCCTCATGCTGGGGGGCGACCCCTTCTCCCTGTAGTACTCCCTCACTAGGTTCAGCACACGCTCCCTTAACTCCACACCATGCTACTCCTACTCCACAGGTTATTGCTTTTACCGCTGCACAGAAAGCCCGGGAGGAGAAAAGAGGGGGGATCCCGCCCCGCCTAAGCCTGAAGCACTATGAGCTCCTCGAGTTCCCTCCTAACGGCCTCGGGGCTCTCCCCGAGGATCTCGGCGATCTCGCGGCTAGTCAGGCCAGCCCTCCTCAGCGCGCGTATGAGCTCGAGCCTGCTCAAGCCCCCGCGCCTCCCGTGGACGCGTGCGTGGAGGGCGGCCCCCATCTTCTCACCCAATTACTATTGGTAATATGCCACCCTAAAAGGATTACCATTAGTAATTTTCAGCTGAGGTCTGCCTCCCTAAAACCCCCTTTAAGCTTTTTACCACTCAGCTTAAATTGATGTAGCCTTAAGTCTCCCCGTGCTGAACTTCGTGTTTGAGCCACCGGGTAGGGTGATCTTCGGGAGGGGGAGGCTGGGGGAGCTGGGCGAGGTTGCGGCACGGCTGGGGTCC
>QMRZ01000107.1 GCA_003649495.1 Thermoprotei archaeon
GCTGAGAGATGGGGAAACTTTAAGCCCTTCCAGGAGTATTATCCACTGCGCGGGGGTGCCCGAGCCAGGTTAAAGGGGGCGGTCCGGCACTGCCCGGGCCTAGACTCAAGGAGGTGAGATATCCGCTGGCGTAGGCCTGCCCGGGTTCGAATCCCGGCCCCCGCACCACATCATGCCTCACTCGACATGAGCCTAAAGTACAGGATAGCTGCTATCCCCCCACTCCTGCTCAGAAAGGCGCTCTCCTCAAGTGCTGATGGGATCACTACAACATCTTCAGCCACGCGCGACGCCTCCTCCAACACCTCCAGCACCTCCTCCCGTCTACTGCTTAGTAGAGCCTCGTCCAACAGTAAGAGAATCTTCACAGCCCTGAACTCAAGAGCTCGCTTAACCTCGCTCAAGCCTAGCGCCACCCTGCCTGGATCTCTACTTGCCAGCTCTAACAACTTCCTTAAGGCGTCTTTAGCTGGAGCTAGGCGAACCTCCTCAAACATGCCCCGAGCCCTTTCATCTCTTAACAGCTCGTAAATGCCAGCTAGACCTCCCTCAGAGACCCTTGTGAAGCGCACCTTAAGCCTGGGCTTCACTGCAGTCACAAGATCCCTCACTACTTCAAGAGCTAGCTGGGGAGCTGCGAACACCACGGCCCCTACCCCGCGCCCCTCTAGGGATTCTATCACCTTCTTGAGGCGGCTCTCTAACTCCCTCCGTATCTGATCCTTGAAGCTTCCCTCTTTGCTGGGCCTGGGAAGCACCAGCGTCGAGATAACCTCCACCCCCTGCGGCCTCAGGAGGCCTACTGCGAGCTCCCCATCTCCCACGCTCACCACTCCTAGAGGCTTTACCCGCGATGTAGCAATTCTCAGGATTCTGTAGTGGTGCTTGAGTACCGCAGCCTTCTCAAGCTCCAGCTCCTCTCCAGGCCTTAAGGCTATGGTGTGGTGAGCGCCCTTGGCGTGGAGCCACTCGGGAGCCTCAACTATCACCCCGAGCACTCTTAGCGAGTCCGTGAATCTCTGGAACTCAACCTTCTTAACCCGCAGCGTCAGCCTAACCCGTACCCTCTCCCCCCTCTCAACTCCAGTAACCCTCTCGACCTTTACCTGCCTCAGGGTCCACGCTGTCACTAGGTCGCCTGGGTCTATCAGGAGAGATGCGAAGTAGAGATCCTCGGGGGTCTCCAGCTGTAGCCTGACGCGGTGGTGGGCGTCGTCTAGCTCAAGTACCCTCAAGGCGTAGCCGCCTGAGCGCTAGGAGTCTCCTTCTCCTTAACCTCTCTCTCGAGAATTGTGGAGACGAGCTTAATTCGTGTCACCTCCTTCACGTGCTTCTCGACGTCGCTCGCGAAGGCCTCCAGAGCTCGCACCAGCTCCCTCGAGTGCAGCAGCCTGAAGGGTAGCTCGAGGACGGCCTCTCCATTCTCAACCCTCACCTCAGCTCCCTCCAGGCGGCCCAGCCACTTCTCGAGGAACCCCTTCACCCTCTCCTCGGGAGCACGCAACACCTTCACTAGCTTAACCTTATACACTACCTCCTTGCCCGCTAGGGGGTGGTTGAAGTCTATTATCACTCTGCCGCTCCCTACGCTCAGCACTACACACCTTTCGCCCCTGACCTCTACCTCCATGCCCACCCTCGGCACTATGCCCCTAGCCGAGAGCTCACGGGCTGGGAGGACTCTCACCTTTCCGGGATCCCTCTTCCCAAATGCCTTCTCGGGGGGTAGCACCACCTCTTTCTCCTCCCCCTCCTCCATCTCCTTGAGCACCTCCTCTAGGCCTGAGGGCAGCTCGCCGGAGCCCAGGACCACTAGGCGGGGGCCGTACTCAGCATCCTCACGATATATCCCTGCCTCCCTGGCTACCTCCTCAGACGTGGTCTCGACTACGCGTCCATCATCCTTCAGCGATAGCGTGTAGTCGAGTAACACCACATCGCCCGGCTTGAGGGGCAAGCTCCTCACCGCACATCCTATATCACATGCTTTTTAAGCGTGGTGGCAACCTCAAGCGCATGAGCATGAGGGAGAAGGTGATTAAAGCGCTGAAGAAGGTGTACGACCCCGAGATCCCGATAAATATATACGACTTGGGGCTAGTCTACGGGGTCGAGGTCTACGGCTCGAGGGTTAAGGTGAGGATGACCCTTACAGCCCCAGGCTGCCCGATGGCCGCCTATCTTCCAGCGCTTGTTGAGGAGGTGATCAAGCAGGAGGTCCCAGAGGCGGAGGACGTAGAGGTGGAGGTCGTGTGGGATCCTCCCTGGAGCCCGCGTAGAGTGACTGAGGAGGGGAGGAGGAGGCTTAGGGAGATATTCGGCAGGGACATCGTTGAGGAGTGGATAAGGCGGGTGGAGGAGAGGCCATAAGCCCAGTACCCGCTGAGAGCTTGAGCACGTGGATTTACCAGGCTTAAATACCGCCTCCTCCGTGTTAAAAGGTGATGAGCGGCACGCCTAAATACGACGTACTGGTGGCGGGCGGCGGCGTCGCCGGCCTCTTCCTAGCATACCTCACGGCCAGAGCGGGGTTCACAGTCGCTGTAGTTGAGATGAAGAGTGAGGAAAAGGTTGGCGAGAAGGTGTGCGGAGATGCCGTTGGAGAGCACCACTTCAGGGAAGTAGGGCTGGAGCCTCCCCGCCTAGGTGTCGACGCTGTGGGCGTGTTTGAGGGCGTGCGCGTGTACTCTCCGAGCAAGAGATATTCCATAACTGCGAGGGGGAGGGGGTACGCGCTGGACAGGAGGGCATTTGGCAGGAGGCTACTGAAGATGGCTGCGGATGCGGGCGCCGAGCTCCTGGCGTCCCACGTCGTCGTTAAGCCGATCGTGGAGGGCGAGTGGGTTAGGGGCCTACGAGTTAGGGGGTCAGAGGGCCTTAGAGACCTGTACTCTAGGGTCGTGGTCGACGCTACAGGGGCTGCCGCGGCTGTTAGGACTAAGCTCCCCTCCCAGTGGTGGGTCGCATATAAAGCGCCACTCGAGGACTTCAATGCAGCGTACAGGGTAGTTGCTGAAGTCGAAGAGGAGCAGGATCCCAGATACGCGCTGATATACCTGGATGTCGACATCGCCCCCGGCGGCTACTGGTGGTGGTTCCCTAAGGGCAGGCATGTCGTTAATGTGGGGCTGGGGGTCAAGGCGGGGACGGGTGAGAATCCTCGGGAGCGCTTTGAGAAGCGCTTAACCCCCTTCCTTGAGCGCGCTGGGGCTAAGATACTACACGCTGGTGGAGGCCTTGTGCCAACCCGGCGCCCCTCACCCTGCATGGTATGGAATGGGCTTGTAGCGGTGGGGGACGCCGCTTACACCGCCAACCCACTGCATGGTGGGGGGATAGGACCAGCATTGCTTAGCAGCTATCACGCAGCAGCGTACATAGCTAGCGCACTAGAGGAGGGGGAGGCGTCCATGGAGGCGCTATGGCCATACCAGGCTGCGTACATGAACTCCTACGGCGCTAAGCAGGCGGCGCTGGACGCTGCCAGGATCTACCTGCAGGCCCTCTCCAACGATGACCTGGAGTTCATTATAGAGAGAGGCATCGTAAGCGATGAGGAGCTAACGGTAATGGGCTATGAGGGGGAGATAGCTGGCAGCGTGCTCTCGAAAGCTCTCACAGCTCTCAAGTTCCTCAGGAGACCGAGCCTCCTGAGCGACTTAAGGAGCTTGAGGAGTTACGCGAGGAGGGCGAGGGATCTGCATGCACGCTTCCCCGAGTCCCCTTCAGGCTTCCCCCAGTGGTTCAGGGAGGTTGAGGGGCTCTTCATAGAGGTTAAGGCACGATTCTGGGGGCGCCGCTAGGGTGACCATTCTTGGCCAGACACGCGAAGAAGTACGCAACCGTGATTGGAGGGAGCGTAGCCGACCCACACGCCTACAAGGTGGCTGAAGAGCTGGGCGAGCTGCTCGCCAGGGCGGGCTTCATAGTGGTCACGGGAGGCAGGGGTGGGGTGATGGAGGCTGTGTGCAAAGGAGCTAAGCGCGCTGGTGGCGTAACCGTGGGCATACTCCCAGGCCGTGAGCGGGGCGAGGCGAATCCCTTCGTTGACATAGCCATCCCCACGGGGATGTCACACGCGAGGAATGCACTAACGGTCCTTGCTGGAGATGTAGTGATAGTCGTCGATGGAGGAGCTGGCACTCTATCTGAGGTCGGCCTTGCGCTAGCATATGAGAAGCCAGTCATCGCCCTCAGGGGGAGCGGCGGGGTTGCGGACATCGTCGCAGGCAGAGTTATTGGAGGGCGGCGCGTGTACGCAGCTGATAGCCCAGACGAGGCTGTGGAGATGGCCATGGCACTAGTCGCCTACACCTCTTGAGAGTCGTTTTAAGGCTGGGGGAGGATCTGTAACTGTGAGCTCTCTAGAGCCAGTGGCTAGAGTGCTACGAAGCGCTGGACAGGAGGTCAGGCTCCGCATACTCGACCTGCTGGCGACGGAGGGGCCCACCACATTTTCGGCCATGATGTCAAGGCTGAACTTGAGCAGCGGTAAGCTGAACTTCCACCTCAGGAAGCTTAGGGAGGCGGGGCTAATTACCATTGATGGCACTGGGCTCTACTGCCTGACCGAGCTAGGCAGGTGGGTAGCCGCCCGCGTGCGCGAGCTTGAGCAACTTAACGTCGGCTCACCTCCTCAGGCCTCTCTAGTGGACTATAGGGGTGTCTCAAGGAGGGTGGGCATCAGCGAGTTGGTGCACAAGCTCGTGGCGGGGCGTTTAGTTAGCGCGAGTGAGGTAGAGGAGCTCATCGCGAGGCTGTACTCTAAGCTCAGCAGGGGTGGGGCTCCAGTCAGCGAGGAAGTCTTGATGCTACTGGTGGAGGCGGAGTTAGTGAAGGCTGGGCTTGGAGGGAGGCTGGACTACGTGTGCATGCCGGGGGAGTGTAGGGAGCTCCTGGTCAAGTCGTATGTAAACCCCGAATACAAGCTCGTGCGGGAGGAGCTATGCTCAGGTGTGGCCAGCCTTAGGGCTCTTGAGATGCTCTCTCCTTCCCTCTATGAGTACCAGCTCAGGGGCCTGGTATTCGTTATGAGGCCCGCCTACTCGCTAGCGGGGGCTCAGGCAGTCATAGTGAGGCTAAGTGGCGACATGCGGCTAACGAGAGTTGTAGGCAAGCTCGCTGACCTCGTGGGAGAGATCGTGGTGGTGCTGGACGGTGTCGATGAGGAAGTCTTAGTCCTAGATGCCCTCCTCCCCCCCGGCAAGCTGACTGTAGTAGCGCCGCTCGAGGCTTCACGCACGTGGGAGGCTAGGAGAGGTGGGCTGGTAGGACATA
>QMRZ01000108.1 GCA_003649495.1 Thermoprotei archaeon
AGCCCCCCTTCAACGAGCGCTTCACGTCTAGGGAGGCTGTGCTGAGGCTGGCGAGGGAGTACGTCGCCGAGCTTAAGGCCCTGCTTAGGAGGTACTGGAGCTTGTGACTGGCGGCCGCTCCTATTTAAGGGGCGGGAGCGTCGGCTAGGGCGTGAGAGCTAGGACGAGCCTTGAGGTGGCTAAGAGGTTCCTCGAGCAGCTCGGCTACAGGGTCCTGAGGGAGCACGTGCCCGTGGTGCTCAGGGGCGTCGAGGTAGGGGAGGTGGATCTCGTGGTTGAGGATGCTGAGGGGAGGAGGTACGCGGTGGAGGTCAAGGCTGGCAGGCTGAGCGTGTCGGGCGTTAGGCAGGCTAAGGTGAACTCCGACCTCCTGGGCTTGACCCCCCTCATAGTAGCACGCGGCTACTCCGACGACGCTGCCCGCGTCCTAGCGGAGGAGCTAGGCGTCAAGGTCGTGAGCCTCCCCGACCTCATGGCTGTGGATGAGGTGGAGCTGTACTCCATCGTGAGGGCGGCCCTAGAGGACGCGGTGCTGGACATCGTGTGCTCGCTGAGCGTGCTGGAGGATCCCAAGGCCGTGGAGGTGCTTGAGGCAATAGCGTCTAGCGAGAGACTCGAGCAAGCTGCTGAGCTGCTGGGAGTCGAGGTACGCGAGCTAGAGGCCAGGCTAGCCGATATGAGGAGGAGGGGGCTCATACCCCCGCTAGTCGGGTATAAAAGGCTGAGAGCCTACGCCACCGCCCTACTAATCCTCAAAAAACTCGCTCTAGGGGAGATACGCCCCATTAAGACCAGAGGCTTAGGCTAGCCTCGCTACCGCTTTTCAGCCCTGCTTAGCAGCCCCGTTTCTAAATCTCATTTTCGCGTTAAAGTTATATCACGAATACTTATGGATATAGCGATGGAAAGAAGAGGATTTTTAACATTTATAATCTTGATAATTCTCACTGTGATAACCTTTACTGTCACCTACGTGAATTACTATGAAGAGCGCGACTACTATATCGCGCTAAGTCTAGAGGTAGGGCCAGGCGGCTGTGGCTACGGCTTCTTTGAGGGAGGGAATAACACGCCAATGGGAATAGAATTCATGGATGCACAGTCCCAAGATGTTTATAGGCTAATGCTCAAGAGCTTTAGATACGTATATGTAAACGTATACCGCATCAAAAACGGGAAATTAGAAGATTTCAAGGTACCCTTTTACCCCGTTTCATGGTTTGAATATAACTTAAAGGCAGAGTGCCTAACAGCAGTGTCACACTACTTAAGGGCACTTGAGCAATACCTACAATCCTTTAAAGATGATGAATTTTTAGTAGAAGTCTACCTAAGGTGCCTCAATGAGAGCTTAGCACGTGAAATATTGCAGGGAAAGAAGATTCCTGTAAACTTCTACTCCAAGAAAGTTGTTGGAGTGCTCTACGTAGGTAAGGGCGGCAGAATGGTGGCTTTCGTCACAGAGCCTTATAACATCCTCTTAAAGTTTAGGGCGAAAGTAATACCACCATACCTGCTACTCCTCAGAATTTGCTTAGCAGTCCTCCTCCCATTAATACTCTTCACGCCACCTTTAATTGCAAGTAGTTACGAGAAGTTAAGTGAAGAAAGCGCGTTCCAGAGAGCCATCCCAGTGCTAATCCTCATACTTTTGTCCATCCACGCGTCGCTTGTTGCGTCACTCTTGAAGGAGTACTATAGCGCCCTTGAACATGTTGGCGCTTTTTCAATCCGCAAAACATTGGCACCCCTAGGCTATGGCAAGGCTCTAAGACTCACGCTAAGTGAGGGGAACATTAACATCAGGCTCAAAGACATAATCTCAGAGTACGAGCTGCAAGCATTAAAAAGGGTCTGTTCATACTTTAAAGAGAAAGAAATCCTAGTTACAACCGAAATCTTAGTCCCACTTCTTCTTAACGAAGAAGAATTCATTAAAATCCACTATTTAAACGCCTCAGTCACCAAGGTGGAAGACGGCGTCCTAGTTCCCCTAGAGGAACTGGATGAACTAGTAGTGATGCTGTCGGTTGAGGAGCTCTACAAGCCTTACGAGACCTACGTATACATCAGGGTAGGCGTTCCCGTGGAGGCGTACAGAATAAGACCATAGTTAGTTATTATGTATGGCTAACAAAAATCTCCATTAAGTAGGTAGTCGATTTTGAGGCTTATAGGTGTAGAGAGTAGTTGGCTCATCTCCTTGGTGCAAGCCCTGAGAGGGTATATGAAAGCATCCAGCTAGTCTCAGATGAAAGGAGGATTACCGGAGACGGCCTAATGATTCCGTTCGCGATGTACATAGTTATCTGAGGTGCACGGCGAGGTTAGCTGCGCGTAGCTGAGAGGGGTGAGGGCCTTTGCCTCCGCCCTGCTGACCTTCGGATAACTCATCGGAGGGAATCATCCTAAATAGCGCTTAGGCTACAAGTGCATGGGGAGCTGATTGCCGAGCTTCACTGGCGTGGTGGTGGTGAGGTGGCTGCCGCCCAGGGGCGTTAGGTGGACGCCCGGCTACGTGGTCATAGCTGCTGGGGACAGGAGGGTTAAGGCCTGGATGAGCGGCGTAGTTGTTCAGTGGATACATGAGGGCGATAGGCTCAGGGTTGAGGCCGAGGAGCTGGGCCCGGAGCTTAAGGGGGGCTACAAGCTCTGGAGGGAGTGGGGCGGCACCTACGTGATGGTCTGGCCCCTGTACTCTCGCCTGTATAGGTACCCTAGGCTCGACCCCGTCACGGGCGAGCCCCTGTACGAGTACGTCGTCAGAGCCCGGGAGGCGAGCTCGCTGGATGACTACACGGCGATAGTCGAGCTGGAGCAGTACCACTATGCGTCCAGGAAGGAGCTCGTGGCCGTGTGGCGCCTGCCCAGCGGCGAGGTGGTGGAGGCCAACGCGCCCCCCTGCGATGGGGCGGAGCTGCTGGCGATTAAGGGGTCTCTCCCCGCCTCCCGCTTCCTGATACTAGAGCTCGTGGAGCGCAGCCCCTACGAGCCCAGGGTGGTGGGCTACGTCAGGGTGGACCCCCCAGTCCCACTCATGCATAGGCGCGTGATCGTGGATGGCAAGGTCGTGATAGAGAGGAACGTGAGGCTGAGGGTTTTCCCCCGCGACTGGATTTACCCAACGTTTTGGCCTGAGGCCCTCCTAGCTAAGCTCAGGAGGGAGTACAGGGCCCTGGCAGCCAAGTACGGCAGAGCTAGGGCACGCTACATGCTGGGGGAGAAGGTGAGGGAGGAGGCATTGAGGCGCTGTAACACGGCCGCAGCTAGGATAGCGAGGGTCGTGATACACCCTGATTATAGGGGGGATGGGCTGGGGATGCTCGCCGTCAAGGCAGCCATAGAGTGGATTAGGGATAGGAGGGTGCCTGAGATGAGGAAGCGCAAGCACGTGGTGGAGACGATAGCCCAGATGGCCCGCTACCACCCCTTCTTCGAGAGGGTGGGCTTCAAGTACCTGTGGGATACCGCGAGCGGGAGGCCAGCGCTCTACTACCCCCTCACCGAGGAGGCTAGGGGGAGGATAGAGGAGTTCCTGAAGACTGATCCCCACGCGCGTAGGCACGGCGGCGTGCTCTACAGGCCCAGGTACGGCGGAGTAGAGCCCCTCTCGGGGCCAATAATCGTCAGGAGGCTGGCCAAGCTGTACGAGAGCGTGCTGGACATCTCCGAGCTTAGGGAGGAGCTGGCTGACGCGCTGAAGGCCTTCGGCGTGACGCGCAGAGTCGTGCAGAGGTTCGTGCTGCGGGACGTGGACTTCGAGATAAGGCCGAGGGAGGTTGTGGCAGTTGTCGGCCTATCGGGCGCTGGGAAGACCACGCTCCTAAGGATGATCATAGGCGCCGCCATGCAGCTTAGCGCACCTAGGTTCAAGCCCGACGCTGGCCAGGTCATCGTACCGGACAATGTTAGGGCCGCCGCCCTGCTGCCGGGGGAGCTGGAGCCCGAGTTTGGGGAGGAGCCACTCCTGGAACACATGTACAGGAAGCTAGGAGACGTGGTAGCCTCGATAGAGGTGCTGAACATAAGCGGCCTGTCCGACGCTGTGTTCTACAGGGCGAGGTTCGCCGAGCTATCGACAGGGCAGAAGGAGAGGGCCAAGCTGGCAAGCCTGCTGGCGGAGAGGCCAAACCTGGTAGTCATAGACGAGTTCGCTGCACACCTGGACGCGCTGACTGCGCAGCGGGTTGGGAGGAAGCTCTCAGAGATAGCCAGGCGGCACGGCATAACGCTGATAGTCGCCACGAACAGGCCCGAGGTGTTGAGGGCTCTCTCGCCTACTAAGGTGCTCTACGTGGGCTACGGCACGGTGCTCGTGAGAGAGAAGGCTAGGGGGTCAGAAAAGGATGGGGAGTCAAGAGAAGAAAAGAATTGTTGATAGCTAGCTTAGGGCAGGTACATGCTCATGCACTTCGGTATGACGACTGCGAAGAGGTTCACTATTGCTGCTGGCAGCCAGGCAGCGCCGAAGCCTAGGATCCAGCCCGCCACTACTGGCATCGCGTACTCCTCGTACCTCCTCATCCCCACCGTCCTTATGGCCACGTACTTGATTATCAGGGCGATCAGCGATGTCAGCCACATGTAGGTGACGATCGTCATTGAGATGTAGAGCGCCGGCACATTGATGAACCAGAACCAGGTGAACCTGGCCTTCAGCACGTAGAGCACTAGGCCCAGCAGTATGCCGAAGCCGAAGAGGAGGCCTGCATTCATCTCAGGCGTTATGCCCTCGTAGAACCAGCGTCCCCTGTGGTAGTAGCCAGCAGCCGTCCACGGCCACCAAGTGCCCAGCTGGCCTATCGCGGACATCCCGCCCTTGGTGTGGAGCAGCATGTAGGCCTCGAAGGGCATCGCGACGAATACCACCACCAGTATGCCGATGATCAGGGCTATCAGGAAGTCCCTCATCCTCATCCTGAGGTCGTGGGCTAGCTTGTAGAGCGTCACCTGGTGGCCAGCTGACAGCGGCGAGAAGGATATGTTCCAGTTGCCGAGGTTCGGGAACCACCTGGCGATGGTGAACCACGAGGGGTCGGTCAGCGGGTTGTCCCAGGTGACGGCATCGGGCGGCGGCCAGCCCCTTATGAATCTGCCCACCTGGTAGAACAGGTCCCAGGCATCGCCCCACGCGTTGCCCACGTGCCAGAACACCTCCGCGAACACCCTGGCGTATAGGAAGTTGAACAGCACCGCCCACGCCGGTATTAGCAGC
>QMRZ01000109.1 GCA_003649495.1 Thermoprotei archaeon
AGTAGGAGGGGAGAAAGAGATCTACATCTTCAGCCTCAATTTCCTAAGCCTGGGGTTAAGCGCATTGGCAAAGAGCGGTAGCTTCTCGAGCGGTGCGTCGACGCTAATCCTAGCTGGCCCCCTGTGCTCCTCCCCGCTCCACAAGTCGATCCACGTGCCCTCTGGCAAGTACACCTCCCTCTCCGTCCTCCCCTTCTCAACCACTGGCGCTACCAGCAAGTCCCCAACCAGGTACTCGTCACTGACTACAGCCGCCTCATCATCGTCGGGGTACCTCAGCACTAGTGGCGAGAGTATGGGCTCTCCTTCTCGCGAGGCTCTCTCAGCTAGCTCCACGTAGTAGTCAGCCAGCTCAAGGTGTAGGTTAGTATAGAACTTGGAGATCTCCACAGTCTCGTCGTCGAATCTCCAGGGCGGGATGGAGTACTGCACTATGGGCATCAGCGCCGTGGCCTCCACCCACCTTATGAAGAGCTCCTTATCACACTTGAACATGTACTCGTTACCGCCTATCATGTCAGGCATTATGTAGGGATACCCAGTCAGCGATAGTGTGAGAGCCTGGGTGATAGCTGCGTAGAGCCCGTTATCGAGGCCCCAGGTTGACTCCTTATCCCCCTCCCTCGCTATTATCCCATACCTCTGGCCTAGGAAGCCCACTCTAACCTCCGCCAACGCGTAGTGGTTCTCCGCTATGAACCTGAGCCACTCGTCAGTATACTGATTCGGGGTTAGGCGACCGTAAGTCCTGCCGAGCTTTATCCTCCCATTAACTCTCTTCATGGGGAAGAAGCTGGCGTCGCCCGCGTCGAACTTAAACCCATCAAATCCGTACTCGCTCTTTAGCCTATTGAGCAGGCCATTATACCACGCCCTTGCTTCGGGATTGCTTATATCAAGCAGTCCTCCCTCCCCATTCCACCACCTAATCTTAGCTGGCTCATCCTCCTCAGGGTCGAGCACCAAGTAACCTCTCTTCCTGGCATACTCGTAGTTCTCCGATTCATAGTTGATGAATGGGTATACCCAGAGTGTGGCTAGGTATCCCATCTCGTGGATCTCTTCAACGAGCTTACGCGGGTTAGGGAACTTCTCACTATCAAAGGTGAAGTCCCCGTAGTTGCGCTCCCACTTATCATCTATCTCGACTATGCTGCATGGGAACTCGTGCTCCCTAATCTCCCTAGCATACTCCCTCACCTTCTCCTCATCAATATCTTTCTTGAAGTGAGCCCAGGTGGAGAATATCGGCTTAGCCAGCACCCTCCTATCTGGCACCCTCTCGGGAGGTCCCACCCTCCTCGCAAACTTCCTATACACATCGGCTATGTTCTCACCGACTAGGACGTGGTACGTGAACTCGTCGGCTTGCAAGCCCCTGATGACGAGCGAGCCTGCGAAGTACGTCTCAAACAATTTGTACGTGTCGACGAGTATGGCAACTCCCAGCCTGTTAATCCAGAGGGGCACCTGAGTGTTCCTAGCTAGGAAGGGGGTCATGGCTGTGAAGTGCCTACTAAGCGGGAAGATCTGGAAGCGTAGCTGGCCTTGGCCGTACCACTCCCCTCCGTAAGCTGACCAGGCATCAACCACGCTATCAAGCTCTCCCCCAGCTCTCCAGGATAGCTTTAAGGCATCATCCCTGAGGCTTAGCTCAAGGACAACATCTACGTTACGATCCCTGAGAACCAGGCGGCTACCCTGCTCCTCCTCCACTCGAGGGGAGAAGCTGTAGTACCTGCCTTTATACTGAAAGTCAAATTCGCTGCTGAGGCGCCTGATGAGCGCTTTTGACCCCCTGTGGATAGTGAGGGAGAAGGGGTGGAGGGCTACCTCGACTCTAACCTTGCCGCGAGATATCACTGGCAAGCTCCTCCCCAGATTCCCCGCTCTAGCTAGGAGATAAGGTTAATGGGAGGGGGGAGCCAGCTAGTAACACATTATTAGGACAGAGTTCCCTCAGGCAGGGTGGTGAAGTGGAGGTCAAGGTAGTCCCTGAGCCAGCTAAGCTAGAATTTAGGGGAGAGTGGCTCGAGTTCGATGGCTTCTCGAATTTCCCCGAGTTCCTCGCCAAGGAGTTTGAAGTACCTAAGGGCAGCTGGGAGATACGGAGGGTTGAGGGAGAAGGCAGTGGAGTTGATGTTAAGAAGGGCTATGTGGAGGTGTGGGGAGACTCGAGGATATACCATGCCACGCTGCTCCAGCTGATATCGCAGAGGAGGGGTTACATCCCAGCTGTTAGAGTTGAGGAGAAGCTGAAGTTCGAGTTTCGGGGCTTCCACCTAGATGTCGCCAGGGGTGGGGTACCCACTGTAGGCACTCTCAAGAAGCTATTAAGGTGGCTCTTCATCCTGAAGTACAACTACTTCGCGCTTTACGTGGAAGACCTGTTCCCGTGGGAGAAGTACCCCGACATAGGCGCTAGGCGGGGTAGGTACAGCGTTGAGGAGTGGAGGGAGGTGGTAGATTACGGGAAGAGGCTGGGCATAGAGGTGTTCCCCTCCCTGGAGCTCTGCGGCCACATGGAGAACATCCTAACCTTGCCCAGGTACTGGAGGTTCAGCGAGTGGCATAGGCCTCAGGAAGGGTGCCTCAACGTGAGCGATGAGGAAGCTAGGAAGTTCGCCGAGGACTTACTAGCAGAGGCCCTGGAGAAGACGGAGTCCAAGTACATACACATAGGAGGAGATGAGACGTGGGCTCTCGGGAGGGGCAGAAGCCTCGATAAGACTCTAAGGTTTGAGGGGCCCAGGCTCTACGCGGAACACCACTCAAAGCTCATCAGGATGGTGAGGGAGAGGGGCAAGACGCCCCTGCTATGGGGGGACATGATAGCTGGCATGTACCTAAGGGAGACCGAGCGTGAGCTCTGGAAGACAGTACTGGAAAATCCAGCTTGGAGGGAGGCGGTAATAGCTAACTGGGACTACACTCCCAACACCGTGGAGTACTTCAGGGAGAAGATTAGGCTGTTCAAGGAGAGGGGGTACAGGCAGGTAGCTTGCCCCGGCCTGTGGAACTGGAATAAGTATTACCCCGATTTCGACACTGCCCTCGCTAACGTGAGGAACTTCCTGCAAGCGGCTAGGGAGGAGGGGGTCATGGGATTCCTAGTGACGGCGTGGGGTGATGATGGAGAGGAGTGCCTCTTCTCGTTCCTCTACCCGCTGATACTGGCGGCTATGGAGTACGCTGAGGGGCGCGGCGAGTGGGAGGAGAAGTGGCTGGCTCTCAGCGGGGAGTCGCGCGAGGTCTTAGAGGTGAGGAAGGCGTTTGGCAAAGGCGAGGTCGCTAACTACATAAAGCGCGTGCTCTTCTCTCCCACCAAGGACGTCAAGGAACTCCCGATATTCGACGCGTGGCGCCGTGCACTCGAGCTCGCATCTAAGGTGGAGCTGCCGCCCGACCTCGACTTCATAAGAAGATGCATTGAGGTGGGGCTTAAGAAGATCGAGGGGAGGGCTACTGTAGCCGACTTCTTGGGCTTAGCTAGCACCTACGCTGACCTCTGGCTAAGTGAGCGTAAGCCGGAGGGCCTGGAAAGGGTGTACGCGAGGTTCTGGAGAGCCGCATCGCTTATCGAGCTGGAGAGGAAGGCGGGCAGCTGAGCTGCTAGCTCTCATTCTTCTTTTCCCTGCCCTACACTAGCTCATCCGGTATGGAGTCAGGCCTATACGCTACCCTGGGTCTTAAGCCAGCTCTCTTCAGCTGCTCTATAACGTGAGGATACAGGAACACGTACTCCTCCTCGAGCTCGTCCACGAGCTTCGCATCTATCTCAGCTAGCCTGCTTTCCAGCTCGCGGATGTCCTCAGGAGAGGAGAACGACATCATCACGGCGGGATGTGTGGACACGCCGTAATCTAGCAAGTTCTCGAGTGCTCTGAGCTGAAGCTCGAAGGCCTCAGGTTTAGCGCCAGTTAAGGAGGCGAACTCGGTTGGCGAAGCCCCCTTTATAGACACCCTCACGTGGAGATTAGAGTATCTGGACAGATCTCTCGCGTAGCTCCTATCATAACCTATTAGCACCCCATTAGTCTCCAGAATGAACGTGTAGTCGGTTGATTCGACCAGCTCCAGGAGAGCCAGAAGGTGCTCCCTACATAACGTGGGCTCATTGCCACTCACTCTCAGGTAGCGGTAGCCCCTCCGCTCAGCTATTCTCGTAAGCCGCTTGAACACCTCCTCGGGAGGGTAGAAGCGCCCCACCCTATGGGGCTTATCCCTCGCGTAGCTCCCCCAGCAGAAGACGCAGCGGAGATTACAGCCCACGCAGTCGGCTGTAGCAATGCCGCCATACCACCTACCCCCCCTGAACCTGTAATACTTCCTACTCAGCCCTTTACACACCACACTCCTTAGAGCCTTAGCGACTTCGACTGGATCGTACATCCACAAGTGTAGACCTTTGAGAGGGCCTTACGCTTTACGCACCTCGAGACATAAGCTCTTAAGGGGGCATTCGCTGCAGGCCGACCTGGAGCAGTACATAATGTCCTGAAGGTAGAAGACTGTCTGGACCCACCCTCCTGCATCACCAAACCTCGCGGATAGTAGGGCGCGTAAGCAACTCCTCGATGCTGGGCACTCATCACACCTAAACCTCATGCATAGGGCCTTCACGGGGATCCTGAAGCGCTCAGCTATACCCAGCCTCCTACTCATTCTGATGGCGTGCCTGTCTATAGGGATGGCGCTGGCGTCAAGCCCTGTGAACAGCAGGTATGCGTCAGCTAACTTAGGGCCTACGTGCCTTATCGACAGCAAGCGCTGCCTTACAACCCAGGGGTCTCCGTTGAGCGTGTGGAGAAGGCACTTAAATTCCTCCAGAGCAGGTTTAAGCTGCCGTAGCTGGAAGCTCCCCCCGAAGGCCTCGAAGTCAAGCTCTAGGAGCTCATCGAATGTGCTGGCACGAGAGAAGATGGCCCTACACCACTTAATCACGTTAATCTCCCAAGAGGTAGCTCTGCTGAGGAATATGGGCACGAACAGTAGATCCCTGTCGTAAGGGCTTACCGATAAGCCCACGGACCTGTAGGCGGAGGCTAGGTGAGGCACACGGTGCTCTAGTGACTCACGACTTAGCCAGAGCCCGGTCCAGTACCTCAGCTCCTCAACGCTGCAGCCTTCGCCTAACACGTACTCGCCCTCCTGCCACATCCTCGCCCCTTGCCTCCAGCCCTCTACCTTGACTACGCTACAATCTCGCTC
>QMRZ01000110.1 GCA_003649495.1 Thermoprotei archaeon
TACACGGTGTTCCTCGGCGTGATGGCGAGCTACGGCTTCGACTGGGTCACGGGCAGGGTTCCCGATATATTCGACCCCTCCTTCGAGTCGCACGCTGACCGGCTGGCAGCCGAGAAGTGTAGCCCCCGCGCCAGGGATCCTCTCCTCCTGGGCTACTTCCTAGATAACGAGCTGAGGTGGGGGCCTGACTGGCGCTCCCCCAGGCATCTCCTCGACGACTTCATGATGCTCCCACCCGCGAGCCCGGGGAAGAGGGCGGCGGTAGAAGCCTTGCTCGAGGCCTTCGGCGGCAACCTGGAGAGGCTCAGCCGGGAGCTGGGCCTCGACGCCAGCGTGGAGGCGCTCCTCAATTACACAGGCCAGCTGCCGAGCGGCGGAGCGTTCGACGAGGCTAGGCGGATCTTCCTGAGGCGCTTCGCGGAGAGGTACTTTAGCGTCGCTGTAAGGGCTGTGAGGAGGCATGACCCGAATCACCTAGTGCTGGGCGTGAGGTTTGCTGGCCTACCTCCCCGGGAGGTGCTGGAGGTAGCTGGCAAGTACGTGGACATCGTGTCAATTAACCGCTACACCTGGAGCCCCCACGAGCCCCCAATTAACGAGCTGAGGTACGTCCACGACGTCACCGGGCGGCCAGTAATGGTCACTGAGTTCTCGTACAAGGCCATGGACTCAGGCCTGCCCAACACCAAGGGGGCGGGAGAGCCCGTGCCCACACAGAGGGAGAGGGCATACCTGGCGGCCCAGTACGTGCTCAAGATCGTAGAGCTCCCCTACGTCGTGGGCTACCACTGGTTCCAGTACATGGATCAGCCCAAGGAGGGCAGGTTTGACGGGGAGAACAGTAACTTCGGCCTAGTGAGGATAGATGATGAGCCTTGGGATCTGCTGACTAGGGTGTTTACTCTCGTCAATAACGCGGCTGAGGAGGTCCACGCGGGGATCCTCAGCTCGGATGAGCTACTTAAGCGGGTGGCCGAGGTGGTGAGGGAGGGCTAGCCAGGCACACAGCTTTTGTACCTGGCCCGCGCTCTAGCCACGTGGGCATAGAACCACCCTACGACCTCAGGTGCGAGTACTGCCGCGAGCCCCTCGGCATAGGTCCTGATTCGAAGCCCCGGTTCTCCTGGCTCCTCCATCACCAGGGGAGGGGGGTTGGGCAGAGGGGTTACCGCCTCATAGTGGCGAGCTCGAGGGAGCTGGCTGAGAGGGGAGTGGGCGATGTCTGGGACTCAGGCTTCGTCGAGTCCCCCGAGAACTGCGCGGTATACGGCGGCCCCCCGCTGGAGAGCAGCAGGGAGTACTTCTGGCGGGTTAAGTGGTGGGATTCTGAGGGCAATGAGAGCCCTTGGAGCCGGGTAGCCCGCTTCGTGACAGCTCTCCGCCCCCGGGATTGGCGGGCGAAGTGGGTGACGGGCGGGAGGCTGTTGAGGAGGGAGTTCGAGCTTCCAGCCCCCGTCAGGAGGGCGTTTGTGCACGTTGTGGGGCTGGGCTGCTACGAGCTGAGGATCAATGGCAGGAAGGTTGGGGATCGCGTCCTCGACCCGCCCTGGACTGATTACAACAAGCGCGTGATGTACGCTACTTACGAAGTCACCAGCTACCTGAGGCCGGGCCGAAACGCCATCGGGATAATGCTCGGGAGGGGCAGGTACATCAAGGCTTACGGCTACGATGAAGTCCTTAAGGCTATACTGCAGTTGAGGATCGAGCTGGTGGATGGCCGCATCGTGGAGGTAGTAACCGATGAGAGCTGGAGAGCCGCTGACGGCCCCATACTGGAGGACGACATCTACAATGGCGAGGTCTACGACGCGAGGGAGGAGCAGGAGGGCTGGGACGAGCCGGGCTTTGACGACAGCGGGTGGAGGCCTGTCAGCATCGTGGACCACCCCGGCGTGCTGGTGCCCAGCGGGGCCTTCCCGCCCATCAGGAAGGTCGGGCGCCTGAAGGCGAGGAGGATGTTCAGCCCCGCGCCCGGGGTCTACGTCTTCGACTTCGGCCAGAACCTCACCGGGTGGGTCAGGATCAGGGTCTCAGGCCCCAGGGGGGCCAGGGTCCAGCTGCGCTACGCCGAGCTGGTGGATGAGCAGGGCAACATAAACACGAAGAACCTGCGCGGCGCCAGGGCCACTGATGTGTACGTGCTGAAGGGGGAGGGGGTTGAGGTCTACGAGCCCCGCTTCACGTACCACGGCTTCCGCTACGTGGAGGTAACCGGGTACCCCGGGGTGCCATCACTAGACGACGTGGAGGCCGTGGTGGTCCATAGCGATGTCGAGCCAGCGGGTAGCTTCGTCGCCTCCTGCAGCCTCGTCAACGACATCCACAGGATCGTCGTCTGGTCCCTGAAGTCCAACCTGATGGGAGTGCCCACGGACTGCCCCCAGCGTGACGAGCGGATGGGGTGGGGCGGGGACGCACAGCTGACGGCCGAGGCGGCGATGCTGAACTTCTGGATGCCGTCGTTCTACGAGAAGTGGATGGAGGACTGGGCTGACGCCCAGCTCGAGGATGGCAGCGTGCCCGACGTCGTCCCGCCCTACTGGAGGCTCTACCCCGCCGACCCCGCGTGGGGCGAGGCCTACGTGCTCATCCCCTGGCTCCTCTACCTCTACTACGGCGATAGGCGCGTGCTGGAGAGGCACTACGACGGCGTCAAGCGCTGGGTGGAGTACCTCCTCTCGAAGGCGGAGGGCTACCTGCTCAAGTTCAGCAAGTACGGGGACTGGTGCCCGCCCAGGCACATTAGGGCGCCCGAGATCCCCGGCGAGCTCGTGTCTACCTGGATCCTATACAACGACCTATTAACGCTGAGCAGGATGGCTGAGGTCCTCGACAGGCGCGGGGACGCGGCCAGGTACGCGGAGCTCGCGGAGAAGGTGAGGGAGGCGTTCAACAGAGAATTCCTGCGCGAGACCGGGTCAGCCGCATTCTACGTGTCGCCCGACTGCCAGACCTGTAACGCCCTCCCCCTAGCCTCGGGCATGGCCCCCAGCGATAAGGCGCGCGCGGTCTTCGAGACGCTGGTGAGGGACGTGGAGGTGGAGAAGGACCGGCACCTCAACACGGGGATAGTGGGGACTAAGTACCTGCTGCCGGTGCTCTCGGAGCACGGCAGGCCCGACCTGGCCTACGCTGTGGCGACTCAGACTAGCTACCCGAGCTGGGGATACATGATAAGGGAGGGGGCCACCACCCTCTGGGAGCGCTGGGAGCTCCTCACGGGCTCGGCGATGAACTCCCATAACCACCACATGCTGGGCACAGTCGACATATACTTCTACAGGCACCTGGCCGGCATAAGGCCCCTCAAGCCCGGCTTCAGGGAGTTCGCCATTAAGCCAGACCCAGTAGGCCCCGAGAGAGTGGAGGCCTCCGTGAGGGGAGCTACTGGGCCGGTGAGCGTGAAGATTTACCGGAATCCTCAGGGCTACGGCGTGGAGGCCCACGTGCCAGTCAGCTGCACGGCACTCATCTACGTCCCAACACGAGGGCTATGCAATCCGGTGGTGCTGGAGAGGGGGAAGGTCGTCTGGAGGAATGGTAAGCTCGTGGCGAGAGTTAAGGGCGTGTTAGATGCCTGGGCTGAGGAGGGGTACATAGTCTTCAAGGTGGGCAGCGGTCACTACTCGTTCAGAGCCGCCTCGGAGCCCTGTACTGAACCGACGTGCTAGTGCTCACCTTTCCCGGCCCGCCTTCTTCAGCTAGCAACGCTGGCCGCGATGGAAAACGTAGAGGCGTAGCTTCCATCCCAGTACCCTTCCATGTCCTTGCCCAGCCAGCTCCCCGATTCACGCGCTCCTTAAGCGTACTACCGGGGTCGGGTGGTGTGGAGATCGCTGAAGGTTCGTGAGGTAGGAGGCGTGGAGCTCCCTGGGTCCCATAGGAGTGGTCTAGTAGGCTGAGACTCCTGAAGATGGCGGCTGAGCCTGGGAGGCATTTATTCGAACTTCAGCTCCTCGAGCCTCCTTATAGCCTCCCTAAGCTTCTCTAGAGCCATGGAGTTATCCACAGCGTCTAAGATCGCTCCGCACTCAGGGCACCTGAACATGTAGTCGGCTATCTCGTCGAACGTGTACTTCCTACCGCACTCGGGGCAGCGGAAGAACGTGTTGTTCTCCTCGTACTCCAGCCTCCTCCTAAGCACCTCCACAGCCTTCCTCCTCCGCTCCTCCAGTATCCTGGCGGGGTCCTCGTCGGTGACACGCCAGTAGTAGAGGTACCAGCCCTGCTCCACGTCCCTAACCCGCCTATACCTGACGAGCCTCGACTCGTAAAGCTCGTTGAGGAGCCTCCTCATAGAGTTCACGTCCACGCCTAGGGCCTGGGAGAGCTGCTCATCCGTCGCCTCCCCAACCCTCAGGAGGCGCTCTACTACCCTGCCCGCAACCGCCCCATGTATCTTGCTCGCCAGAGCTGCCAGCACCTGGCTCCTCTCACTCACCGACCCTCACCACCACCTTGCCGCGGGGAGAGGGGATTATCCTCAGCTTCGCGCCCTCGAACTCCCTAAGTAGTTCCTTCCCCCCGAAAAACCTGTCGAGGAAGACGGCCAGTGCGGCCACCTCGCTGTGCGGCTGGTTGCCTATGGCCACGTTAAAGTCCGCCATCTCGTACACCTCCCACGGCACCTTCTCCGCCCCAACTATCACTAGTATATCCTTGCCGAGCCTCTTTATTCTATCTATCACGTCGCTCCCCTCCACGTTCTCGCCGTACATCGTCAGGTGGACCACCACGCCCCCCTCCTCCTTCCACCTCCTGATCACCCGCTTATAAGATGGCGCTACCTCCACTGTGAAGGGGCCGCCCCACGTCTCCACGACCCTCCTGAGGCTCTCCACCACCGACTCCTCTACCTCGCCAGCGTATATTATCCCGGAGGCCCCGAAGGCCCTGGCTACCAAGCCCACATGCGTCGATATCCTCTTGTCCCTCCCCACCCTATGCCCGATCCTCAGCACCACAACCCTCATCCATCCTCACCACCGGTCCTCAGCACCACTATCCCTATGACCCGTTAGATTGCCCAGAGACCTTAAAGCGCTTTTGGGATAAGTGAAGCTAAGCTTAACCTCTCAGTTAATGCCATAAGCATAGATGGAGTGAACGTCCTAGAGACGTCTTGTGGCAACCAATTTATCTTGAGTAGCTCACAATCACGTCCTTAAATTGAGGAGACTCCCTCCTCCCTCATGATA
>QMRZ01000111.1 GCA_003649495.1 Thermoprotei archaeon
GCGGTTCAACTTTTGACGTTGTGATGACGCCGATCACTGTAGGCAGCGTGCTGTATCCCAGGCCTGGGAACGACTTCAGGCCCCTGCTCAGGGCAGCGAGGGATTGCGGCATCGGCGTGGTGGCGATTAAGGCTATTGCGAAGGGGAGGTGGGGTGGAGGCCTTGGAGGTATCAGACGCGGCATGAGCCCTTCGACGACCCCGAGGATGTGCGTAAGGCCATATCCTTCGTCCTCTCGCAGGAGGGGTGGCCGCCTACCCGCTGCCATGTGACGTGAGGCTCTGGCCCCTGGTCCTCGACGCGGCTGAGGGGCTCGAGAGGCTGGATGAGGAGGGGCTGGAGAGAGTCCTGGGTTGCTTCAGGAGGGGGAGGTGCTAGGCCCCTATTCCCCGGGGACTTGGCTGAGGAGGTGGCGCGCCAGCCCCAGCTCCGTTTATCGCTACACTTATCTATAGCGCGGCACCTACATTTCCAGGGGCCTATGCCCAGGATGAGTGTTGCAGCTACGCTGGCGCTCTTAGCTATAGCCGTGGCGCCAGCCCTAGCCAGCGCTGCGCCGCCATCTCTCCCGACGCTAGTCTACGAGGTCGATGCTGTGTTCGAGGGAGTCCACCCCTACAGGGACTACTTGGTGGTCTCGCCTCTCCGCGTTGAGGGGCGCTACATTTACTTCAACGTGACTCACGTGGTGGGCGAGCCCGTGAGGATTAGGGACGTGTACTTCATCAGGCCTTACAACGCGACCAGCATAATCATCAGAGTTGACTCGGAGACTTGGGAGGCGTACTACGGCGACCTCGACCTGGGGAACTTCCCCTTCATCGGCCTCCACAGGGCGTCTAGGCCCCTCTCCTCCTTTGAGAATGGCCGCGTGGTGTACTGGAGCGTGGCAAACGTCACCCTGCTCGGCGTAGTTGATGAGGAGGGCTACTGGATCCCGGCCGCCCCCGTGAAGCTCCCGAGGAGGATTAGGATGCCGCAGGCCTACCTCGACGTGGCTAGGGCGCTGGGGCTGAGGGTGCTGGAGGTGTACTCCATGCGCCTGCAGGGGCCAGGCGGCGCCACCTGCTACATTAGGTTTGAGGGCCACAGCGGCATGCTGCTCTCAGCCTCGATCCTCGAGGTGGAGACCGTGGAGGTGAGGAGTGGGGTGCTCTCCGCGTACACTAACGTCACCATATTCAGGCTGCTGGGCATGAGGGCTGTGATGTTCTTCATTGACCTGGCCCACGTCACTCCGGGGAAGAGCTCCGTGCCTATTACTGAGGCCGTGGAGGTGGACCCGCTCCCCGTGATCCCCGCCGCCTCCAAGCGGGGGCTGCCCACCCCCATCTAGGGCGCTGCCCCTGGGTGGCGCGTTAGGGGCGCGTGGGTAATATTTAATACTGTATGGTTCGGAGTTTATACTGGAGGGCTAGTGGGAGGGCATATGCCGAGTCATGAAACTCCATCCTCGGGAGTGGGGAGGGGCCCATGAGGCTGCCTTCCTTCATCGCGCTGACGCGCGCCTACCGGAGGGCGCACTTCGACTATCACACCCCGCCTAGCGTGGATGTCGTGGCTAAGGGCTTCGACGCGGAGCGCTTCGTGGAGAGGCTGGCTGAGGCCGGGTGCCAGGCCTTCAACTTCTTCGCCAAGGACGTGTTCGGGAACTGCTACTGGGATACTAAGGTGGGGAATAAGCACCCACACCTCGACCGCGACCTGCTCGGCGAGGTTGTGGATGCGGCGAAGAGGAGGGGGCTGCGCGTCATCGCGTACTACAACGTGATGGACTTGATAAACGCGAGGAAGCACCCGGAGTGGAGGCACGTGGGGCACCCAGCCGTGCCGGGCTCTGAGGAGGAGTACATCTGCCCCAACAGCCCGTGGATTGAGGAGGTGTTCATCCCGGAGCTGAGGGAGCTGGCCCGCTACGATCTGGATGGCGTGTTCTTCGACTTCCTCTACATGCGGCAGCCGTGTGCCTGTAAGTGGTGCCGCGAATCCTTTGAGAGGGAGGCTGGTGAGCCCTTCCCCGAGCGGGCAGAGGGGCGGGGGTGGCGCAGGTACATAGAGTGGGTGAGGAGGGTTAACGACAGGCTGGTGGAGACTGCCTGCAGCGCGCTGCACTCGGTGAACCCGCAGCTGCTCGTGGCCGTCAACTGGGCCTACACGCCCAGGCAGCCCGGGGAGCCGCCCGAGTGCATCGGCTACCTGACCCTGGACGTCGACGAGACGCGGTGCCCCGTGCTTGAGGCCAGCTACCACGCCAAGTACTTCGATGGGCTTGGCAGGCCATTCGAGGTGATGATCACTAGGTTCCTGAGGTGGTGGGGCGACTGGGGCCTTAAGCCCCTGGAGCAGCTGCTGGCTGAGTGCGCCTCGATTATCGCGAATGGAGGCGCCTGCAACATAGGCGACCACCTCTACGTGGACGGCGGGCAGGACCCGGCCGCCCTCGAGCTCATGTCCAAGGCCTTCAAGTTCATAAGGGCGAGGGAGGAGTACCTGGCATCCAGCTCGGTGCCCTACGTGGCTGTCCTCCTCTCGGCGGCGAGCAGCTGGGCTCAGGGCAGGCTGCTGGCGGATGACGCCCCCCTCCGAGGCGTGCACCTCCTCCTGCTGGAGAGCGGGGTGCACCACGACGTACTCCTGGACTCGAGGCTCCTGGAGGGGCTGCACGAGTATAGGCTAGTCATCGTGCCAAGCCAGCGCGTGATAGAGCCGGAGTTCGTAGATGCGCTGAGGGAGTACGTGGCTGGGGGCGGTAGCCTGCTGGTGACGTTCGACTCATCCCTCACGGACGGCCAGCTGGGGCTCGGCGAGCTCCTGGGGGTGGAGCTAGAGTCTGAGGAGCCCCTGGAGCTCGGCTACATTAAGCCTCTGGACCCAGGGCTTGTGAGAGGCCTGCCTGAGAGCCCCATATTCGTCAGGGGGAAGTTCTTGGCTGTCAGGAGCGTGGAGGCTGAAGTCCTGGCTGAGAGGCTGGAGGCGTATAGGCCGCCGAGGACTGGGCTGGGGTATGAGGACTGGCTAGGGGCTGGCTACGGGTCGCCGGTTGAGGAGGGGGCTGCGCCAGCCATAACTATCGCCAGGAGGGGGAAGGGCGTGGCGGCGTACGTGGCAGCCGACATCTTCAGGACGTACTACTCCTACCGCAGCTGGGCCATCCGCCGCCTAGTGAGGAACCTGCTGGACCTCCTGATCCGGGATAAGCTGCTGGAGGTGGAGGCCCCGCCCACCGTGGAGGTGACGCTGAGGAGGAGTGGGCAGAGGATAATCGTGCACTTGGTTAACTGGCAGGCCAGCAGGAGCCCCTCCACCCCCCTCATGAGCGAGGAGGTGGTGCCCGTGCCCCGCGTTAAGCTCAGGCTGAGGCTGGAGAGGCGGCCGGCCCAAGTGAAGCTGGTGCCGGTAGGCGAGGCTCAGCTGGAGTGGTTGTACGAGGATGGCTGGCTGGAGGCTGTTGTCGAGGGTCTCAAGATACACTCGATGATCATAGCTGAGCTAGCTGAAGGGGAGGGTGGCGCATAGGCGCGCCGCCGGGCTCAAGTATTTAAGCTCTGGGGGGCCTGGAGCCTGTGACTCACCTCAGCGCTAAGCACGTGCTCAAGGTGCTGCGTGAGCTTCTCGAGGAGGGTTGGCCGGTGAGGTATGCGGTCCTCTTCGGCTCTCTCGCTAAGGGCTGGATGCACCCGTTAAGCGATATAGACGTGGGGGTGCGAGCTCCGGAGGAGCGGAGAGTGGAGCTAGCCTCTAACTTAGCGCTGGAGCTAGCCTCCCGCCTCGGAGTCCCAGAGGATAGAGTGGATGTTGTGCTCTTCGATTACTCGGATATCTCCGCCAAGCCGGCCTTCTTCTACGAGATGCTAGCTGAGGGGATCCTGGCGTGGGGCGATGAAGATGCGTACATTGAGGACCTGGTGAGGGCCGCGCTGCTGTGCGCTGATCACGGCATTCAGCTTAGGAAGCTGGGCTACATTGACAACTACGTTAAGACCCTTGGAGAGGTGGTGGAGGGTTGGGGGCTTTAGCCGAGCTTACTGGCTACGTGGAGGAGGCCGTCAGGAATATCGACCGCTTGCTCTCGGAGAGGAGGGCTGAGGAGGTGGTGGAGGACTACTTCTACCTCAACGCCCTGCTCTACATACTCCAGACGTCGATCCAGGCACTCATAGACATGGCCTACAGGCTGCTCTCCAAGATGGGCTCCAGGCCTCCCAGCAGCTACGGCGAGGCTCCCCGCATCCTCCACAAGCTGGGGATGCTGAATGCCGCTAACGCCGATAGGCTAAGGAGGATGATTGGGCTGAGGAACGTGCTGGTACACAGGTACTTAGAGCTGGATAGGGAGCTAGTGTTAACAATCCTCAGGGAGAGGAGGTACAGGGAGTTGCTTGCGATAGCTCACGAGCTGCTCAAGAGAGCGGCTGAGAGGGGCATAGACCCGTAGCACTCTACTCCTAGCCGCTGCGAGCGCACAGGCAGTGGAGCCTTACGCGCCGCCAGGGTCTCAGCTGCTTCTGGCCCTAAGCCTTGGGGGTAGGCTTTAGGCCGGCGCGTAGACAGCTGGTGGGCTAAGCGCGTGCCCCTAGGATTCCCGGGAGCTGGCATCGGGCAGCGGCGCTGCCTCGACGTAGCCGAAGCCTATGCTCCGGGACTTGCCGATGCCAAACCTGAGCGCGTAGCCCATGAGCCTGTAGAAGTCCTCGGCGTAGTCGCTCTTCTCATCCAGCAGCTCGTACGCCACGTAGCCCACGAAGCCCCTCTCCACGGCGGGCCGCCCCTCCCTCACTGTGTAGAGGACCGTCACGGGCCTGACCCTGTAGTCGAGCTCCGCCAGGGCCCTGTAGGCCCAGGCGAAGATCCTGCGGGGCGATGACCGTATCAGGCCTATGCCCTGTAGCCTCAGGTCGTAGGCCAGTAGCTTCAGGGCCAGCGGCAGGTCTGGCACGAGCCTGTACCTCCTCTTAACGCCAGCCTCCCTCAGGAGGCTCCCCCTCCCCGGGACTGGGAGGAGGGTGGGAGTCTTGAAGCGTAGCACGAACTTGCGGGGCAGGGACGCCCTAAGCTCCGAGACCTCCACCACCTCCATGCTGATCACCCTGGCCTCGAACTCCGCGGCGCCCACTCTGACGAGCCCCGTGGGCTCTGGGAGCTCCAGGCTGGTGGGCGTGATCAGGGAGCAC
>QMRZ01000112.1 GCA_003649495.1 Thermoprotei archaeon
ATGGTTATCAGCGCCCCCGCCTCGGTGAATAGTAGGTACTTGAGCGCTGCTCCCTCACTCCCCCTTCCCCCCCAGTACGCTATCAAAGCCCAGGAGGGTATGAGCGAGAGTTCGAAGAATAGGAAGAATGTTGTCAAGCTACCCGAGAGCATTGTCCCCTCCATTGCGGCGACGTAAATCAGGTATAGCGAGTAGAAGGCAGCTGGGCTCTGCGACTTAGCCATGTAGGCCCCCGAGTACACGGCTATCGTAGCTCCAAGGGCAGCTGCTATCAGCGCGAATAGTAGGTTAAAGCCATCTCCTTCAAACACGAAGAGCCCCTGTTGTGGAGCAACTGCGTAGTACTCCACAGGCATTCTCCCTCCCTCACTTACGGCGACCGCTGCCAGGCCTAGCAGCAGCGCTGAGCATGCCAAGGCCCCACCAGCTACCACGCTGCCAGCCCTCCAGCTCCTAACAAACAGGGCCGCTACTGCTGCAGCCATGGGGATTGATATGGATGCGAGGAGCACGTACATGCCTATCACCCGAATAGCGCTAGCAGGAGGAGCACCACGCCTCCCACAACCCAGAGCAGGACGTTCCAGTTAAGTACGCCGGTATGTAGTCTCCTAACGGCGTCAGCTAGCTTTAATGACCCGACAGCTACACGCCATAGCGTGGACGTCATCCCAGCCTCTACCCTCAGCGCCCCCCTCCCTAGCTTAAGCGTTGGGAGGGCAAATAGCTTGTAGTAGGCAGCGTTGATGTAAAGCCTGCGGAGCAGGAGCTCTCTTAAGCGCTCCAAGATCTTGAGCGATGGCGCTTCACGCCCCTTTACGTAGAGGAGGTAAGCTGGCGCTACGCCAGCTAGCAGCACGATGATGGACGCTGCTGTTACCTCCCAGCTCGGATCCCCAGCCCCTCCAGAGAGTGATAGCGCGCTGCTGAGCTCGTGCTCCAGCCATGGCCCAGCCAGTCCCAGCGCTAAGCTCAGCACTGCCAACACGGCATATGGCGCCAGCATTACGGGGTCGGCCTCGTGGATTTCATGTGCCTCAGCCTTCTCCCTCACCACCTCACTCTCCTCCCCCAGGAAGGTGCGGCCCACCATCCTCACAGTGTAGAAGGCTGTTATACCGGCGGTTGCCAGAGCTACGCAGAAGGCGGCGGGATCGGCTCTCAGCACGACCGAAAGTACTAGGTCTTTACTCCAGAATCCCGAGAGAGGCGGCACTCCCATGAGGGATAGCGAGGCTAGCAGCACGGAGACTAGAGTTGCCCTCATGTACCTGCCTAAGCCCCCGTAGTGCTTGTAAAACCTCGACCCGACAGCGTGTATGACCGCGCCAGCGGCGAGGAAGAGGGATGCTTTAAACACTGCGTGGCTGAGGAGGTGGAAGACCGCCGCGGCTACTGACGCCGCGGGCTCAGCAGCTGTTGCGCCCAGGGCGGCCATCATGTAGCCTATCTGGCTCACAGTGGAGTAGGCTAGCGTCTTCTTGAGCTCAGTGGCCACAGCCGCCTGCAGCGAGGCTATAAGCGCCGTTATAACCCCTGTCCACATCACGTACTCGAAGAAGAGCGACGTATCCACGTAGCTGCTCCAGGCCAGCGCCACGCCCGCTAGCCGTGCAGTTAAGTAGGCCCCCGCCTTGACCATGGTGGCAGCATGTATTAGCGCGCTAACGCTCGAGGGGCCAGCCATGGCATCTGGGAGCCACTCCATCAGCGGGAGCTGCGCGCTCTTGCCCACCGCGCCAGCGTAGATCAGCATTAACGCCGCCAACAACAGCTGTGGAGGAGCTGTGGGGGGTGCAGCTCGAAGCGCTGTTAACGAGACGGTGCCAGCCGTTAAGCTCAGCAGCAGTATCCCAGCAATCATGAGGGTGTCGCCAAACCTAGTGACGAGGAAGGCCTTAAGTCCACAGTGCGAGGGTGGATAGGCCTCGGGCGGCTCGCCGACCCAGCACCTCAGGTAATCCTCCTCCCTATCCTGGTACCAGTACCCTATTAGCGCGTAGCTACACAGCCCTACCCCCTCCCACCCAACCAGCATCTGGACGAGATTCTCCGAGAGCACTAGGAGCTCCATGTTCCCCACGAATAGCTGCATGAAGAACCAATACCTAGTAAGGCCAGGGTCTCCCCTCATGTAGCTCAGGGAGTATATGAACACTAGAGTCGAGATCCAGGCGACCATGTTGGCCAATATTACGCTGAGGGGGTCGAGCAGGATGCCAAAGCTTATCTTGCCTAAGCCTGGGAGCCCTACCCACTCATGCTTGTAGACTGTAGGTAGCTCGCCCCTGATGAGAGGGGCCAGGAGCATGGAGGCGGAGAGAGCTGAAGCTAGGCATGCCGCTACTGCTGCAGAGTCCCTGACCTTGCCGCTGATACGTGCGAGCAGGGGGGTCAGCAGCGCCCCAGCTACTGGCGCACCCCAGGCTAGGTTCGCGAACACCTCCACGCTCATCCCACCACCCCCATCAGAGCTGATGCGCCTGTATACACGTGTACAAGCACATGTGACAGGAGGAGCGTCAGGATTAGACACGCCGCCGCCAGCGCAAGCTCGGGCCCCCACATCAGCGGCGATACCTCACCTGCTCCGGTAGCTCTACGCCTGAATAGCCTCATCAATAAGTAAATGTAGTAGCCCGCGGCTAGAACCGCGTTAGCTATAAAGACGATTAGGGCCATCGTGATGAGCGGGTCCCACAGCAACCCAGCCAGTCCGTAGGCTATGAGGAGCTTACTCCAGAAGCCAGCTAGAGGGGGTATCCCCGCTAGGTTCAGCAGGCCTATGGCCGACGATATCCCGGTGATACGCATGCTCCTCCCACAGCCCTCCAAGTCCGGGATAGCCCTACTCTTAATCACGTGGATGGCACTTCCCGTGCAGAGGAAGAGCAGCCCCTTGCCTAAAGCGTGATTTATCACGTGTAGCATGGCGCCAGCTACTCCGGCTAACGCGAACTGAGTCAGGCCGAGGAGGTGGGCTCTGTACCCGGCGCCCATGCCGACCATTATGTAACCGATGTTGGCCACCGAGGAGTACGCCAAGAACCTCTTAACGTCGAGCTGCCTTAGCGCCGCCAGGTTTCCCACAGTACACGTGAGCAGCCCTACGTACATGAGTAAGTAACCTATGCCGCTGGTTGGAGGAAGGATGTAGAGTAGGGCGCGGGCAATTGCGTAGACTCCAGCCTTTATCACCACTCCCGATAGCATGGCGCTTATAGAGCTGGGCGCCGCTGGGTGAGCATCTGGGAGCCACGTGTGAAATGGCGCTATGGCCGCTGTAACGCCAAAGCCGAATAGCAGCAGCCCTGCAAGGAGCCTCACGACCCCCTCATCGCCCAGTGTGGCGAAGATGGAGCGTAGCTCATCGAAGTTCGTAGTCCCAGCCACGCCGTAGATCACCGAGATCGCATAGAGAGCTACCAGCGCGCCCAGCGTGCTCATAACCAGGTACTTAAGCCCAGCCTCAACAGGCTCCCAGTGCCACCACCTGAACGCTACCAGCGCGTAGGCCGTGACTGACATGAGCTCCCAGAAGCAGTAGAGGGTGAAGAGGTCATTCGATAGCGCCACGCCAACCATGCCAGCCACCATTAGCAGGAGGAGCAGGTAGTAAGCTCCCAGACCCTCCTCACCCTCCATGTACTTCAGGGAGTATATCGCGACTAGCAGGCCCAGGGAGGTGAATAGCAAGCTGAAAATCCTCGAGGCCTCGTCCACCCTCAGCTCAGCTACAGGGATGCCCGTGGCGGGGAAGGGCCTGTACCTGCCTGATGGCAGAGACGACGACATCAGCAGCGCCGTCGTTAGTGCTGCCACAGTCACGTATCCAGCAGCTCTAGCAGCTCCCAGCCTCCTCCCAAGCCTATCGGCGACTATTATTGTCAGGCTCGACCCAAAGAGGAGGGCTAGCACGTCCTGAGGCCCCATTCTACCACCTCAACCTACTCATCTTAGACGAGTCAAGTGTGCCATAATGGCGGTACGCCTGGACTATGAGCGCCAGCGCAAGCGCTGCCACAGCTGCTCCTATTGCCATGGATACTGCCGCGTACATGGAGGCTAGGGGATCCAGCACGCCGCCTCTGAGCCCCATCGCTATAAAGTTCAGGTTGACGGCGGTAGTCATTATCTCTATCCCCATGACTACTTTTATCAAGTTCCTCTTCGAGGCCACACAGTACGCGCCTACTGCTATCAGCGCGGCGGCAGCCACCGAGTACGCGTTTAGCAGGCTCATGCACCCCCCACCCTCCTCAGCGTGTGTGCCACGGCTGCAGCCGTAGCTAATAGCACCAGGGCCTGGGCTAGGATGTCCGCCCACCTATCGGCCCACAGGTGAGAGGGCGCTACGGGGCTCCTGATGCTCCACACCGGCTTAATGCGTTCCTCCACGCTACATATCAGCACTGCAGCGAGCATCAAGCTCGCTGCTGCAATCCCAGCTAAGACCCTCCTACTCTCCACGCTCCTCACCCGCGTGCAGCGCTGCTAGCATGAGTATTGAGACAGCGCCCGCGTAAATTGCGAGCTGGAAGACGGCTAACAGGCGTGCCCCAGCCACGTAGAAGGCCGCTGCCACTAGTATGCTCATTACAGCGAAGGCCAGGATGGCGTGTGGGAGCTTCTTAAACTCGACAGCCGCGATGGCTGCAGCGACCGCGGCCATCAGCACAGCTATGTCCAACACGTTCTCACCTCACCACCAAGTCCTCCTTCCTCAGAGCGACGTTCTCGTACTCTCTAGTGGGCTTAATCGCCTTAACTGGACATACATCCACGCACAGGTAGCAGTATATGCACCTGTATATGTGGAACACGGGCCTGAACCCTTTGTCATCCTTCACTATCTCTATGGCCGAGGCCGGGCACACCCTCCAGCAGAGCCTGCAGCCAATGCACTTGCTCCTATCGAAGCTCAGCTTGCCCCTGAGGCTCTCGGGAGGCTCTCTGCGCTCCTCAGGGTACATTACTGTCGCCCTCCTCCTGAACAGGTTCCCCAACACGTCCGGGATCAGGCTCACATCACATCACCCACACCACCGCCAGTAAGTATGCAAGGGATGCGGGAATCAGGTAGCGCCAGCAGAAGGCTATGAACTGGTCAACCCGAATCCTGGCGAAGGAGGCCCTAAGCACCGAGAGGAGGGCTAACACGAACGC
>QMRZ01000113.1 GCA_003649495.1 Thermoprotei archaeon
GACTTCCAGCCCAGGGGTGACGAAGGCTACCGCGAACTCCGCGAGCGCTATGAGGCCCAGCGCTATGGCCAGCAGTATGTAGAGCACGCCTTTAGCGCCCACCAGGAGCCTTGGAGGGGCAACTTCAGCTCCGCCCGCGCCCCGCTCAGCCCCCATCAGAGAGGAGGGTGGCACCGCCCTTAAATTTCTTTTCTCCTAAGAAATTTCTGCATTAATATCATGAAATTTTGGAAGGGGAGGAGATATAAAGCCCGTGGGCTGGCATTACTGCACGTGGCTGAGCAAGGCGTGGAGTATAAGCGCGGGCTCACCAGGTTCTCAGTCACAGCCCTCCTACTGGCGGGCCTCCTCTTCTCCCCCATATCGACGTTCGCTACGATGACTCTGGGCATGGGGCTAGGCGCGCCAGCGTCCTTCGCCATACCCGCGCTAATAGCTGAGGTGGCGAGCCTAGCAGGCGTGAGCCTGAGCCCCCAGGAGATGCTAGTGATCTACTACGGCTCCGGCGTTGGAGGGGCTGTCGCTGTGGAGACGATATTCTCTCTCCCAATATTCGTCAGCTACTTCTCCCACTCGCCGTTCGCAGCTGGGGCGATCATAGATGGCAGGAACATACTCGAGTACACCCCTCATTGGCTGTATGCGTGCACATTGTCGAGGGTCGTCGAGCTCCGCAAGCTGCTGAGCCCTGAGCTCGCTGGGACTGTGCTCCTGCTGCTCCTGACGTACCTCTTGAGCCTGGCCCTCGGCGTATCTCTGAGCACCATGATAGCCAAGGTCTACCTCGAGGTGGAGAGGTTGGAGTTCCCCTTCGCCCAGGTGGACGTGTCACTCGTGACCTTCCTCTCTGAGCGCCCGGGGGATGAGGCCTCTAAGCTCTTGCTGAGCATGGTGGCGGGAGTGGTATGGGGCCTCCTAACCTACATGCCGCCGCTCCTGGCTGGAGTGCAGATAATCCCACTAGTGCTGTGGGACCTATCCCCTCCCCTCTCGAACTACCTGCCGGGCGGAGTCTTCGCGATAAGCACCGTGCTTACCAACTACCTGGCCGGCTTCGTAGTGCCGCCCCTAGCGGCGATCTACATGTTCCTAACATCGGTGATCGTGTACACGGTGATACAGTCCCTGTGCACAACAGTATTCGCGAGCTGGTTCCCCGAGTGGGCGCAGGAGTACATGAGGGGGATGGGGTACATCACCCTCTCCTCGAGGGCTGCGATAAGGCTGTGGTACGCCCCACTACTGGGGGCCAGCATAGGGGCGGCGGTCTTCCTAGCCCTCAGGTCATGGCGCTCGCTCATCAGGGTGTTCAGGGGGCTGTTCGCCGCGAGGGAGAGGGCAGCTGTGTTAACAGGCCTCCCCTCAACGCGTGTGCTGATGGCGGTATTCATCCTAAGCTCCCTCGCCCTCGCGATGCTCTACCACTACATGGTGCCGGGCGTCCCCCTATGGCTAGTACTGCTGTGGCTCATACCCCTCAACTTCGCAGGCGCCATAATAACGTCGGTAATGGGCGGCGAGACGGGGTTCGTGCCCCCCGTCTTCGTCAACCTGTGGCCCATAGCGGTCTACAGCACGCCGTACAGGGGGTATGCAGCTTACCTGCTGCCCCCGGGCGGTGGATTGACGGGCTTGGGGGCTTCCTGGCTGTGTCAGCAGATGAGGGCTGCCGTGTCCACGCGGACTCGGCCCAAGGACATACTGGTAGTGTACGTGGCTAGCGGCCTAGTGGTATGCGTGGTCAGCATACTAACCCTAGACCTCCTCTGGAGCCTAGCTCCGATACCCTCAGTAGTCTACCCCACCACCATCTACAGCTACCCAGCACAGGCAGTGCAGCTAGTCATGCTGTCCACCAGGCAGATCAGGATCACGGCCGAGAGGATAGTGGTGCCCATGGGCTTGGTACTGCTAGTGAGCTCCCTAGGACAGGTGGCTTCGAGATTCGGCGTGCCCTGGTCTCTCGCGGGCTTCTACGCCGGCATCTTCAGCGACCCCGTCGCCACGTTCCCCATCTTCGTCGGCTCCCTCGTGGGCAACTACCTCCTCTCAAGGATCTTCGGCAGCAGGGATAGGTGGCTCCACTACCGCGGCTACCTAGTGGCTGGCGAGGCGCTGGGCGAGGGAGTGATCGTGATGGGAGTCGTGGCCATAAGCTTCATGATGAAGGCTGGCTGGATATGGCCCTGGTAGCCGCGCTCAAGCCCCCTAGTCAGCTTTATTTACTGCTGCCATAAGCTACTCCTAGCATGTTTAGGACGACTACGCTCCTAGGGAGAGCGGGTCTCCCGGCAGTGCTAGCCGTGCTGGCCATCGCCCTGATCGCTCCACCGGCCCCCCTAGCTGCTGCACAGGGGGCCGCATCCGATACTCTGGTGAACACGAGCATTTTAAGGCAGGACCTCGCCGAGATGCTATCGATAGCGAGGAACCTCTCCTCGCTAGGCTCCAGGGTGGTGGGGTACCCTGGATTCTACGCCGCTGAGAAGCTGATAAAGAGCTACTTCTCCGGGGTGGCTGATGAAGTAGTCGTGCAGAACTTCACCCTGGCCGTGCCCGTGGATGAGGGCACCTACGTTGTGGTGGGGGGGAGGAGATTCCCGGCTTACGCGCTCTGGCCAAATGGGCCGGTAACTTGCAGTACTCCCCCCTCCGGGGTGAGCGGCCCCCTCGTCTACGTAGGGGAGGGGAGCTTGAGCGAGCTTGACGGCCACGTAATCAACGGCAGCATACTCCTCATGGAGTTCAACTCGGGCGATAACTGGAGGCTTGCCGCCCAGTTCGGCGCTAAGGGAGTCATATTCATCGAGCCGCCGTACACGGATGAGTATGAGGCGCTCAAGAAGGCGATACCGATACCCGTCCACTTCCCCCGCGCCTACGTCGACTCTAAGGTGGGCGACGTCCTGAGGAAGTACGCCGCTAACCACAGCATAGCGACCCTACACGTCAATATGAGGTGGAGGCAGGTTAGGGCGAGCAACATAATAGGCATCATCAGGGGGACGGAGTACCCCAACGACGTGGTAGTGGTCTGCGCGCACTACGACTCGTGGAGCGTAGTGCCCTCCAAGTCTCCCGGAACTCAAGATGCGCTTGGGGTTTCAGCGCTGCTGACGCTCGCTAAGTACTTCTCCCGGCACAGGCCTAGGAGGACGCTGTGGTTCGTGGCCATCTCTGGCTACTGGGAGGGGCTTGCGGGCGCTGTAGAGTTCGTGGAGCGGAACCTCTACAGCTCAGCAAACCTGAACGGCTCCACTAAGATATGGCTCGTGATAGGCCTAAGCTTCTCCACCGATTCCCCGGGCGTGGACGTGCTATACACGGGCTTCGGGACGGGCTTCGAGTGCATGTACTCGCAGTTCCTGGCTCGCTACGCGCGCCTAGTGTCGATGCTGAGCACGTTCGTGGAAGACGCGAAGCAGGCTATTAAGCGCCTCAACATCGACACCGAGATCCCGCTTGAGCAGCTGGTGAACCTAAACTTCAGGGCTAGAATGGATTGGGGCACTCAGCCCACCTTCTACATGCTTAACATAGAGCCTGTGGTGCAGACCGGGACTCTGGCAATAGAGCTCAGGACTCAGTACAAGGTCTCCGAGGGCCTAACCCCCCTGAATGACTTCCCGGAAGTCAGCGCTAAAGCCCACAGGCTATTGCCCCAGCTCATCGTGGCGATGCACGTAATCGAGGGCTTCGCGAATACTGAGAACTGGCCGTTGAGCTGGAGCGATGTCAGGCCCAGGCGCCTCCAGCTAGTGCCCCAGCGCTTATCGTTCATAACGCTGAAGGGCAGGACTGTGACGTTCAACCTCACTAAGGGGTGGTACACGCCACTGCCGCACGTCCTCGTGAGGCTCGAGCGCACCAACCCCAACACCCCGGACTACTGGCCCTTCACCTGCGTCTACAACTTCTCGGACTCCGGGGGCAACTTCGTCTTCCACGGCCTGTATACGGGGAGGAGCTGGTCGCTTAACGGCTTTATCCTGAACGACACGACGGGGATGATAGAGTACACAGTGGACTTCGGCATGTACGGGGCAGCCCAGGGCGTCGCCGGCGGCATAGCCAACTCGGTCACCCCAATCTCCCACCCAGTACACGTACTACTCCCCCTATTCCGCTGTAAGCAGCTGACATTATTCGGGCTCTTCGATACCTCCAGGCTCACGCGCGCCGTAATACCCGACATGAGGCAGCCCGGCCTCAGGGTGTTCTACGCCCCAACAGTACCTCAAATAGGCGTCTACGACAAGGCGACTAGGAGCATCCCCCTGTTCTACTCGATATACCAGGCGCTGGAGTACACTGAGGCGGTCGTATTCGCCCCTCCGGGCTCTAGGATCATCGTGACGTTCAACCCCGAGCAGCTCCTGCACAAGAAGCCGCTCATAGTCCTGGTGAATAACAGCGAGGCTAACCCCGAGGGCTATGGCTACTGCCTAAGGGATCACGTGACGGTGTACAACACCGTGTACAGGGCTGCGCTGGAGCTCTACAGGTTATCCGTGTATAGGTTTAGGCTGCTAAAGAGCCATTACGTGTACAGCCCAATCGCCGAGGACTACCTCGAGAAGGCTAGGCACTACTTAGAGCTGGCGAGCAGGGCGTTTAAGGAGCTCAACTACAGCCGCGGCTACGCCTACTCGATAGCCGCTTTAGCGCTGGTGGGCAAGGCGTACTCAGGCGGCGTTATGCCGCTCTACGATTGGGCATCGAACGCCCTGCTCTTCTTCCAGTTCCTAGCCATACCGTTCGCCCTCATCGCCAGCTTGGTCCTCTGCGAGAGCTACGTGTGGAGGGGGGTGGTGGGATCGCTGCTCCTGGCCGCGCTCATGTACCTCTACTCCGTGGTCAACCCGTCCTTCTCGGTGGTCTCCAGCGTCGTGATGTGCATGATGGGAGTAGCCGTATTCCTGATGTTCCTGTACCTGGTGTACATGCTGGGGGCGAGGGGCAGTGAGGCTTTGAGGGCGGCAGCGATTAAGAGGATGGGCATGCACGAGTTCAGGAGGGGGACTCTGGCCTCGAGCTTCCTCTTCGTCACAACCGCGATAATGTACATGAAGAAGAGGAGGCTGCTCTCCACACTCACGCTACTCCAGGTAGTGGCCTCGATAGTGGCCTTAAC
>QMRZ01000114.1 GCA_003649495.1 Thermoprotei archaeon
GGTATCGCCCATCAAGCCCATCATAGTACTCAAGGCGGGCCGGGCTGAGAGGGCCTTAGGCGCCATTAGGTCGCACACAGGCTCTCTAGCTGGCTCCGACGCGGTGGTCGACGCGGCCCTCGAGCAGTGTGGAGTCATAAGGGCTCCTACATTCATAGAGCTGTTCGACTGGGCGGTGGCGCTAGCGGAGCTACCGCTGCCAAAGGGCGAGAACGTGGTGATAGTGACGAATGGCGGGGGGGCTGGTGTGATGGCGACTGATGCAGCTGAAGCCTACGGGGTTAAGCTGATGGATATCCCGCCTGACCTGGCTGAGAGGCTTAGGAGGTACATGCCCCCATTCGGCAGCACACTCAACCCCGTCGACCTGACAGGGATGGCCACCAAGGAGTGGTATAAGGGCGCCATACTGGAGCTCCTGAAGGACGATAGGGTGCATGCCATAGCCGTCCTCTACTGCCACACGGCAGTCACCCACCCGAGGGAGATAGCCGACGCGATCCTCGAGGCCAGGCGCGAGGCTGGAGTCGAGAAGCCCATAGTGGCGAGCCTCATAGGGGGCGAGGAGTGCCTCAACGAGATCGAGAGGCTGACTAGCGAGGGAGTCCCGAGCTACGAGTCGCCGGAGAAGGCCATGGCAGCCCTCGGCGCGCTGTTCAGGTACAAGAGGCTGAGAGATAAGCTGCTGAGGCCAAGGACGTACCCGGAGGTGAAGGCGGATGTGGAGCTAGCGAGGAGCGTGATAGAGAAGGCTTTGAGCGAGGGGAGGAGCGCCCTCACCCCCCTGGAAGCCGCCCAGGTAGCTAAGGCTTACGGAATCCCAGTGCTCGAGAAGAGGCTCACGAAGACTCCCGAGGAGGCTGTCAAGGCGGCTGAGGAGGTGGGGTACCCGGTCGTGCTTGAGGTCGAGTCGCCCCAGGTGATACACAAGACCGAGGTGGGCGGGATAATCCTGGATCTGAAGAGCGGGGAGGAGGTCGCTGAGGCCTTTAGGAGGATAGTCGAGAACGTGAAGAGCAGGGTGCCTGAAGCCGAGATAAAGGGCGTCATCGTCAGGAGGATGGCGCCTAAGGGCGTGGAAGTCCTGATAGGCATGCACAGAGATCCCTTCTTCGGGCCAGTCATAGCGTTCGGCAGCGGGGGCGTGCTGGTGGAGCTAATCCGGGACGTGACGTTCAGGGTGGCTCCAATCTCACTGGAGGAGGCTAGAGAGATGGTGGAGAGCACCAGGATTTACAGGGTTTTGAGGGGCTTCAGGGACCAGCCCGAGTGCGACGTAGAGGCTGTAGTAGACGTGCTGCTCAGGGTATCCAGGCTGGCTATGGACCTGCCCGAGGTCAGCGACGTGGACATCAACCCATTCTTCGTATACGAAAAGGGGAGGGGAGGCATGGCTATAGACGTCAAAATACTATTGAGGAAGGCCTAGCCCTCCTCCCTTTTAACTACCCTCTCCACGTACTCCTCGGCTGTAAGCAGCTTCTCCACCGCGCTCGGATCATCCACCTCTACCTCGACTATCCACCCCTCACCGTAGGGGTCCCTGTTTATCAGGCCCGGGTCATCGTCCAGCTTCTCGTTGTACGCCACAACCCTGCCGCTAACTGGCGCGTACACCTCCCCCACTGCTTTTATCGACTCCACAGTTGCTAGGAGCTCGCCCGCCTCAACGCGACTCCCCACCTCGGCGGGCTCCACGAACACTATGCTCTTCAACTTCTTCTGCGCGTAATCCGTTATCCCCACTCTAGCGCGCTTGCCCTCAACCACCTTTATCCAGGCGTGCTTCTCATGATACCTCCTGTCACGAGGGAAGACGTAGCCCCCATACTCCAAGGTCTCGCCCACTGTCATCTCACTCCATTTGTGCAAAGCCACATTTTTAAGCTTCGCTTTTTTACGCTAGCTAAGCTCATTGAACTTGAGCTCCATTCCGAGGTCTCCCTGAATATGAGAATATTACACAAAATCGATTAGCTTCACATTGTTCATCATTATTCAATTTTACTATTTATTTGGGATAAATAACACAGAAAAACAAACGTTATTTTTTATCTCGCCAATATATAAACCTGACCGATGTTGTCAAAGATTAACGAGTTAGCTATAAAAGTGGTGAGCATTGCTGTAACCTTATATCTGCTCACAGTGCCTTATAGAGCGGTAGCTAGTCCAGGGCATATCTATAATCTGCAAAAAGAGGGAGGTTTCTGGTGGTGGGCATTAGCTGAGAACGACGTGTATTACGATGACTATTCACATGACATTTTGGTAGGTAGCTCAAAATCTAATGCGGATGCAGGCGCGTATACACCCATCTCATGGGGTGTTAAAAGGAAGTGGACTAGGCTCGACATAGACAAGGCAGAGGCCTTTATACGTGCATGGTTCTACAACAATGTCTTGCTCACATACTGGGAAGCAGAATGCTATGCATGGGTAGATCCTCCCTACAAAGGAGGTTACCATAGAACGATCTGAAATATATTCTAACGAAGCATGAGAAAAATAGTATATTTCCTGCTACCTTTTCTAACCATTCTATTACTATACTGCATAATATCATATAACATTTCAAATGTAAAAGGAAGTTTAAATAATGGATGGAAGTTACCTGCTAAGCTTATCATAATTTACAAAGGTGCCCAGTATCCATTTAAAATAATTCTGAGTAATGGAACTAGTACATTCCTAAGAGAAAATTTTAAGATAATGCTTATCCTGAGCAAGGAATCTAGCATTCGACTAACATTAAAAGTAAAACTTAATAATACTGTAGTAGAAAGAGCATTCGAATACAATAATTTAAAAGTCTTAGCTAACGAAACTTTATTCATCGTAGAGCCTAAACACTTAAAAGAAGGGACAAGCTTCTCTGTTTACACCTATGGGGACTTAACACTAGTAGGAGAGGTTGAGAAAGAGACGCTATTCCCTACAGCTAAGCCAGGAGTAAGAGTTCAAGGGATCAGCGTTAGTGGATGGTACTATAGGAAAGGGAAGGAACTTGGACCTGTAGTACTTGGATACGACAGGGATAGCGGCATTCTCGTACACTGGGGCATGAAGCTGATAGATCCCCTCCTAATGAAGATGGGAGTAAGAGAGGTATGGGGAGGAATGCTGATTCTTGAGAAGTGCGAGGGACTTAAGCTATCGTTGGTCACACAATGGAGTGATCTCTTTACAAAGGTTATATGGCTCACCACGTATTTTCTAGCACTTTTAATCACTTTTATACTGTTAGCTCTCTATAAACGTAAAAAGGTGGGTAGACAATGAAGGTAGTAGAGTTTAAAGACGTTTACAAATTCTTTGGGAATACAGTGGCATTAGACGGAGTATCGTTCTCTATGCCTCAGGGTTTAAGCTTGTTACTAGGTCCAAATGGTTCAGGTAAATCAACAGCAATAAACATCATGGCTGGCCTAATAAGACAAGATCGGGGCTATGTTAAAGTGCTAGGCGAAGATCCTCGTGATGTAAATAGAGAGGGGCGCAGAGTGGGTTTCTTAATTGAGAAATACTGGTTCTATGATTTTCTAACAGGGTACGACCACTTAATGTTAGCAGCTAAAATCCTTGGCTTAAGCGAGCCCGAGATCCATGTAAAAAAGGTGTTAAAAGTCGTTCAGCTAAGCGAGTACGCTCACAAAGCTGTGGGTACATACTCTAAGGGCACGTTGCAGAAGTTAGCTATAGCTCATGCCCTCCTCGGAGATCCTGAGCTGATAGTGCTGGACGAGCCTTTCGCAAATTTGGATGTTGAAACCTCCGCCAGCCTAATGAACCTTATAAATGAACTAGTGCGTGAAGGACGTAGCGTTTTAGTGAGTACACATGTGCTATCTCATTTCAAAGAGCTTAGAGCTGGGCATGCAGTCCTGCTCCATAAGGGTAAGGTAATGTGCGAAGTAGAGTTGGGAAATATCATGAGAGTACTTGAGAAGACGGTTGTAGTCAGGGGAGAGCCGCTTGAAGCCATATACAGGGCTTTAAAGCTAGCTGGCTTTCGATGCTTCACTGTAGAGGACAAAGTGCTGGTGAAGGTGTCGCATCATGAGGAGCTCCAAGAGATAATTAAAGCGTTGAAAGGCATTAAAGTAGTCGATGTGAGAAGCGGTGTACTGGAAATAGAGGATTTACTTAATCTCTTGGTGGATGAGGATGAAATTAATAGCCGCGGAAGTTAGGGAGTCTTTCCGCTTTCCCGTACCTGAGCTATGCATAGTAGCCGTCTCCTTGGTTGTCATACCGTGGACTGCATATACGGCTGGTAGAGCAGCAGCATTGCCATGTACGCAGTCGCTAACAATCATTGAAGAGTACGCCCGCTCTATTACGTTAAGGAGCTATGGGCAGGTAGCGCCTATTGTCGCACTATTAACAACCATACTCTCATCATTGTCTCTTGCAAGAGATTATGAGAGAGGTAAGATGCACCTGATATTCACACTTATACGCTCAAGGGGCATATACGTGCTAAGTAAGGCACTGGCAAACTCGGTGCTGCCCATTTTGTCAGCCGTCTATTCACTGGGGCTGGCCATAGCTCTTTCAACGCCTAGGTTTCCTTGGCTAGCCTATTCAGCAACTATTGTAGTTTTGAGCTTAGAATCGATATTTTTCGCCTTACTCTCAACGCTCATAGCCACGCTAGCTAAAAGGCTAGTGCCTTCTCTAGTCCTCTCTACTTTAACGACTCTACTGCTGAGCACATTAGCAGGCACTTTAGAGTTAACTGGTAGAGTATCAGTAGCTGAAATGTTACCACCTCTAAGCTTTCGAAAACTATTAGCAGCGTTTATGCAAGGTAAAGAAGTGCATATCCCAGCTTCGTATAATATAGTGTACATGTTGATCACAGCTATAATGTTGTATTACTATTCCGAAAATAAGTTAGAGGTGAGTAAATAGTGACTCCCTCCTCTTTAATAAGAATTGGAATAGTGCTCCTAGCTACATCAGCTATCCTACTATTAACTGCTTTAACCACGAGTTATGAGAGCGAGATCGGTGCAAGCGGGCCCTCCTACGTTAATACAACGTAC
>QMRZ01000115.1 GCA_003649495.1 Thermoprotei archaeon
ACGTGGGCGTGGCCCCCCGCCGGCGTGCCGCCGGAGGCCCTCCCCTACCTCCTGCTCCTCCTGATACTGCTGCTGGCGCTGCTACTGCTGCTGCTAGCCGCCGCCGCCCTAGCCAGGCGGAGAAGGGTGGTCATCGAGATAGGCTGACCGTTCTTTACCTGTTATAAATCGGGCATCCAATTTATAATGCGTTTAGGGTTTCATCAAAAATTTGGATCACCCTATCTCCAGGACTATCCTCCTCCTTCTCCTCTTCCTCGAGGCTATGGCCACCGCGGCAAGGGAGACTGCTAGGAGGGCCAGTATCAGGGCCAGCAGGGCCAGGTCCGTCCTCTCCATTAATAAGACCTCCCTGCGGGCGGGCGCCGCCGCGGGGGCGGGTATCTCGAAGCTCGCCGACGCGGTGGCCACCAGGGCGCCGCTGTCATCGTCGTAGACCTCCACCTCGACCATGTACTCACCCGGCTCCGACCCCCCTAGCGTCACCACCTGCCTCGTCAGCGGGGAGTGTAATAAGGCGTTGCGCTCGGCCCCCCACGCGGGCGATGACCCAGCCCTGGTCAGCACCACCCTTATCCTCCCGGAGAAGTTGTAGGGCGTGGCCACGAGCACGACGTAGTCCGGGTGGCTCGGCTCCACGTCCGCCGCCACCGGGCTCTCGTAGTAGATGGTCAGCGCCCCAGCAGCCGAGGAGAGGCTGGTCACGTTGAGGGCGTCCACCTCGTAATCAACGCCGCGCCTCAGGGCCGCGCCGTCCAGCACCACGGCCACGGGTGGCGATGGGCCCCACACCGAGTAGCTCCCCTCCTCCAGCCAGGCCTCCAGCCTCCCCTCCGCGCAGACGTAGCCCTTCACCGCGCCGGTCGCCTCCCTGAACGCCGGGCAGCCCTCGGGGGCCATCACCAAGGTTAAGCCGCTGACTCCTCCGTGTATCACGGCGTGGAGCACGTTGGTGAGCGGGTCATACGTGAAGTTGACCGCGCCCAGCACGGCCACCAGCTCCCAAGGCGCGTCCGCGAACACGTAGAAGTCGGCCCCCTCAGTCGAGTTGGCGATCACCATGCCGTACCTCCTGGGCGCGTCGATGAATATCGAGAGGATCTCGGATGGCTCCTCCAGCACGGCCACGAGCCAGCCCCCATCCGCCGCCTCCCTCTTCAAGTTGACCAGCCTGATCGTCTCGCTGTAGTCCCCCGTCACGTTCAGGGGCTCGCTGTATATCCTCACCAGGTACACGTAGACCTCCACCAAGTACTCCCCAGGCGGCAGCTCCGCGTCCACGTAGGTGCCGTTGTCCAGGCTCAGGCGGGTGTAGAGCGTGCCGTTGGGGAACTTCAGATCCACCCACGCCCTATCCGCCACGTACTCTATCGTCTCTCCATCCCTGTCCCTAAGCTCCAGGTGGACATCGTACGGCCCCGGCTCCGCAAACGTGAGCCCGGCCCACAGCGCCTGCTCTTCAGGGCCCGCGTCGCACGGGTGCCTGCTGACCGTCTCCAGGGGGTGCTGGCTGCGGTGCTCTATGTACATTAAAGCCGATGACGCGTTGCCCCACTCCGCCTTCGGCACGGCCAGCTCTGCGCACATCCACGGCTCCAGGACGTGGCTCCTGCTCGAGAGGAAGAGGGCGGCGGACGTGAATGGCACCCAGGAGCCACCAGAGTAGTTGTAGGCCTGCACCACGGAGGAGTCCTCCTCCAGCACGTACTTGTAGAGGCGGTCGGAGGCGTTCACGTACAGGATAAGCTTGTCGTCCGCCACGGAGTCCGGGTCATACAGCTTGGCCGCGAAGAGGTAGTGGGTGTCGTTGTGGAGGATGTATAGCCTGTCGTACTCGACTGGGGATAGGGCGCTCCTCCACGCCAGCACCGCGCTGCCGTTCCACTCGCTGATGAGGTCCAGGTGAGCGTCAACCACCACTAGACTGCCGACCTTGGGGACGCTGATCCCCCCTCCCGCCTCAGCCGTGGCCGCCAGCAACGCCAGCAGCGCGGGTAGCAAGAAAGCGGCCTCCGCCCGCCTCATCACTCTCAGGGCCCGATCCTTCACCTATAAAGGTAAAGAAGGGGCGGGTAGGCCTACCCCCCTATCTCTATGACCTTATAATGCCTGCCGCAGATGATGCGAATTGTCAAAAATTATGAAAAAATAGGTGTCAGGCCTACTCGATTACGACGCCGCCCCTGAGGCGCCAGACCATGTAGATTATCGCGGCGGCCACTATGATTATCGCTATCACCACCAGGAGCAGCACGGTGTTGAGGCTCACTATCACCCTGGGCGGCGCCTCGGTGACGGTGAAGGCCAGCTCGCTGTCGCGCATCAGGGTTATGGTCTTGCTCGTCACCTCCCTGCCGCTGGTGACCTGCACGGTGTACCTGGCCTCGGGCTCCAGCATGAACACGGCCTTGCCCTCCGAGTCGGTGTACCTGGTCGCCACGACGTTGTAGTTGGCGTCGAGGATCTCCACCTTGGCGCCCTCCACGGGCTGGCCGTCCTTGAACACCTTCACCGTGAGCCTGGTCCAGAGCCTCACGTGGTAGCTGTCGCTGGTGGTCACGTCGAACAGCAGCCAGCCGTTGGCCTCGGTGAACTCTATCTCGCCCACCGTCTCGCCCTCCACGCTGGCCACGCCCCTCTCTATCTTGGCTATGACGGGCTTAGAGGCGGTGATCACCACGACGGTCGGGGTCTCCACGTCGGCGGTCACCGCGGCGAAGCTGTAGACCCTTGATACGTAGGAGTTGGCGGGCTCCTCGGTGTACAGGGTGTACTTGACCGTGACCTCCCCAGCCCTCTTGCCCACGTCCACGTCTATGTCGCTCTGGGCGCCCAGGCCCGAGTATATGGTGCTGCCGTCGTAGTGATCCACCGTCTCCTTGTCGCTGAACCTGCCCAGCACCACGCCGTTGGCCTTCACCACTAGGTCGTGGACGCCGGGCCTTACCACCTCGCCCTCCTCGAAGCCGTTAACTCGGGGCGTTATCTCGGTGACCGGCTGGCCCGAGTCGTCAACCACCTCGTACTTGATGGTGACCTCTCCCACGTCCACCGTGTCCACGTCAACCATCATCGCGTAGTACTTGGGCGTGTGCCCATACACCTGGGTGCCCTCCACCCTCTTCACGAGCAGCAGGAACAGCTTGGCCCGGCCCACGTCCGGGAACTCTATTGAGCCGACTGGGTACTCCCTGGTCCACGTCTTGTTGTAGGCCACCACCGCCTTCCACTCGTGCGGCTCGCTGACCTTATCTATGAGCGCGAACTTCCCGCCCCTCAGCAGCATCACGTAGGTGGAGCTTATCTTAGCGCCCAGCTCCACGCCCACCAGGATCTCCTTGAGCGCGTACTCGGTGCCGTAGGTCAGGGATCCCGGGGTGACCACCGCGCTTATATCCACATCCACATCCTTCCCGCTGACCATCACCGTCACCTTGGAGTCCTCCGCCCTGTACACATCCACGTTGGGGCCTGACACGGATACTGAGCCGATGGCCATGCCGACGTCTATCGTGGCGTCCGTGACCAGCGCGTCAGTCCAGCCGGTCTCGAGCCCCAGGTCGGGCTCATACTCGAGCGACAGGGCTAGGCGGGCCCTGTACCCCCCGTCCTTGCCTATCTCGAACACGTACTCCGCCGTGGTGTTCCACGCGTAGGTGAAGTTCAGGTCTACATCCAGCGGGTACAGCGAGGTGTCGGCAGGCGCGCCCCAGTCCAGCTTTATCTCGTGCGTCACTCCGCCGTCCAGCTTCGCCGGCAGCGTTACAGCCTCCCCATCTATGTAGACCGTAACCGATACCTGGCTGAGATCCGATGTGTTGATTACCCTTACGTCGTACAGCACGACGTCGTGGGGCGGCCTGTAGGTGAAGGTCACGCTCGACTTCGGGGATGGGTTGTACAGCATGGTGAAGCTGTGGGTCACGTTCACTATCAGGGACACCGTCTTCGCGAACCTGGCCTCGTACGGCGTGTACTCCTCCACCGCCGTGGCCACTGGCGCCAGCGCCGCCAGCACTAGGGCCGCCAATAGGGCCGAAGCCACTATCCTGAGCTTCATGCCCCGCACCGAGGCTCACGGGGCTCAGCAGATATAAAAAGGTTCGAGGCTAGAGGCCGGCGGCCGCCACCAGCCTGGGGGCGTGCCTCCTGCAGTACCACTTCCCAGTCCTCGGGTCGAAGACGCTGGCCGGGGCGCCGCAGACGGCGCACCGCCTGCCCCCCAGCAGCCTCCCCGCGGCCTCCGCCAGGCTGGTGGGCCTCCCAGCTATCCTGGTGTCGTCCTCGCACCTCGCGCACTCATCCAGTGCACTCATCCCCCCCACCCTCCTTCAGGAACTCCATGAAGCTGTCCGCGAAGCCCAGCAGGTCCTTGAGCAGCTTGGAGGCCTCGGCCGCCAGCTCGGGGTCCCCGTGCTGCGCCGCCATGCTCGCGACCTCCTGCGCGTGTATGAGGGCGCTGGCCGCGTGCTTGATTATGCACCACATGGCCCTGAACCTCCCCTCATCCGCACCGTACAGCCTCCTGTACGCCTCCGCCAGGGCCGCCCTGTTCTCCCTGACGGCCCTGACCACGTCGGCGAGCTCCGGCCGCGCGGCTATGAACTCGTCCAGGTGCTCCTCGAGGTTTATCATGTGCCCCAGCAGCCACAGGGCCTCCTCCCTCAGTCCCCTGCCAGCCTGCACGCCTGATAACGCGGGCTGGCCCCCTAATTTGTTTCGTTAAAAAAGAGGATGGGGACGCTACTTGAGGGCCAGGAATATCGGCTGGGGAGCCTGGCCCTGGACTGGGCAGCCCTTGCTCTTCATGAGGTCCTCGATGTACTGGGCGGCGTCGAGCCTCCCCATCAGCCTGAACGCGGTGGCCAGGTACTGGAGGGCCTCGCAGCTCGCGCTCATGAGGGCCTTCTCGTCGATGCGGTACTTGACCACTCTATCTCACCCGGCGGCGCCCCTATAGGGCGCCGATGCTGGTGAAGAAGGCCCTAAGCCCGGACTCCCAGTTCGG
>QMRZ01000116.1 GCA_003649495.1 Thermoprotei archaeon
CCTATACGTTACTAAGGGGGATGCAAACCCCTCAGCGGACGTCATGCCAGTCCCCCCCTCCAGGATTAAGGGCAAGGTTATCCTGGTGTTTCCTTACATAGGTGTCGTGAAGCTACTCTTCGAGAGGCTAACGGGATAGCCCGCGCGGTAGGCTTATATATTATGTTTTTAAAGCTTTAAAAGCCGGTGGGCGGGGGATAATCATCCCTAAACCCAGTTATAGGATAGAGAACGTGGTGGCATCGATAACGCTTAATCAGAAGCTGAACCTTGAGAAGATAGCGGAGAGGGTGCCTAACGCCGAGTATTCGCCAGAGCAGTTTCCCGGCCTCGTCCTCAGGATCTCTAGACCCAAGACCGCCACCCTCATATTCTCGAGTGGGAAGATGGTGTGCACAGGCGCTAAATCTGAGGAGGAGGTGTATAAAGCTGTTAAGACTATCATAAGGATCCTGAGGAGCCATGGCATAGACGTGAGGGGAGAGCCGATCATAGAGATACAAAACATCGTGGCGAGCGCTAACCTGAAGACCCTGGTGGACTTGGAGAAGGCGGCCTATCTCCTCGAGAACAGCATGTACGAGCCAGAGCAGTTTCCCGGCCTCATCTACAGGATGGAGGATCCGAAAGTAGTCCTCCTAATATTCTCGAGCGGCAAGGTCGTTTGCACGGGGGCTAGGAAGGAGGAGGAGGTTAAGGAGGCAGTTAACAAGCTCTACAACAAGCTTAAGGAGCTAGGAGTATTGATAATGTCCTGAGGCCCGGGTGATCCCCTTGGGGGAGGGGGAGGGCGAGTATGTAGTCAGGGAGTTCAGGCCCGAGGACCTCAATGCTGTTATAAGGATAAACAGGCAGAACCTCCCCGAGAACTATCCCCCCTTCTTCTTCAAGCTTCACCATGAGAACTTCCCCAAGGCATTCCTGGTAGCGGAGATGGGGGGTGAGGTCATAGGCTACGTCATGTGCAGGGTGGAGACCGGCAGGCTTTACACGAAGGAGGGCGTGGGGAGGCAAGGGCACATAGTGTCAATAGCGGTCGTGCCAGAGATGAGGAGAAGGGGAGTGGGCACTAGCCTGATGGTTAAGGCGATGGAGGCGCTCAGAAAGGTCTATGGCGTAGATGAGTACTACCTGGAGGTGAGGGTCTCGAACACCCCTGCCATAAACCTGTATCGTAAGCTTGGCTTTAAACCCGTTAAGGTGTTAAGGGGCTATTACCTAGATGGCGAGGATGCCTACCTGATGGCTAGGCCGGCGCTGTAATCGGGCTGCGCGCGGGCCCCGCCAGCTGCTTTAACACATCACCTAGGACCCTCACCGCCTCCTCCTCATACCTAAGCTCGTAGAGCGTGGCGACCGCCAGCACCCTATTCAGCTGCTCATCATGCCACACTCTGCCACTGAACACCCGCCTCCTAGACCTGGGTATGGCGAAGCTCTCGCCCCTGAACTTAAGTTTAGTTTTATCCTCCTCCTCATACTTCAGCTTGGGTAATGGGACCTTTAGGCCGCTGCCGAACTCCTTCTTGAGTGTCTTCTCGAACCACTCCTTCACTCCCTTCTTGTACCTCCTTAGGATGGTGCTTGCGAGCCCGCTGTAGCCTACCAGTAGGTACACGTACTCCTCAGGCTTCTTGAAGATAGCATAGGAGAGAGCGGCTGTAAACCTGGCTGCGGAGAGTCTGTAGTTCTGGGGCAGGTAGATGTTGAAGAGTAGCAGTGACCAAAGAGCCTTTTCGCTTGGCGACTCGTAGTGACACTTGAAGCTCTCGAGGAGCTTCCTGAAGAATGGGAGCCCCTCGTCCAGCCTCTCAGGGGTGTAGACGAGGGTCACTGCTCTCTCACTCTTCTCGCAGTACCATAAGGCGGCTAGCGCGGCTTCTCTCCCCACTCTAAAAGCCCAGAGCAGCCCTTCATGGCCTCGCACGCTGATCTCCTCCTTGTACACGTGTTTAAGCTCGGCTTTTACCCCCCTCTTCCTGTACTCCTTGAGCCTCCGCTCCCATTCATCCTTGAAGAGCTTCAGCATCTCCTCAGGCCCCACCGCCTTCTCGAAAGGAATCCTCTCCCATCTGACCTCAAGCCTGGGCCTGTACTTATCTGATACCCTGAAGAAGAAGACGCCGCGCGAGCTACCCTCAGCCACTATGTCCCAGTCCAGGGGTGCCGCGAATTCGAAGTGCCGCCATCCTATCCTCTTCAGCTCCATAGTCGCTTGTCTCTATCGCTCCGCTCTATTTAAGACTGTAGTAGGGTGCATTAGGGAGGCTCCAGCCAAAGCGTGGTCAGAGTGAGTGGTAAGGTTTTTAAGCTCTCTAGGGGATCGAGAGCAAGGTATGCCGATAAGAGACCCATTTAAACTACAGCTAGCGCTCGACCACAACTTCAAGGTCAAGATATGCAGGAGGTGTGGAGCTAGGAACTCGTGGGACGCTGAGAGATGCAGGAGGTGTAAGAGCAGAGACCTCAGGCCGAAGAGGTACAAGAAATAACTACTTGATGTGCTCTTTAGCATAGACGTATATCCCGTCCAGTACGCCGGGCCCACCCTCGCGCCCATGGGGACACAGCCGGTACTTCCCCCTAAGCCTGGCTGCCTCATGGATGTTAGCGGCTGTCTGCGCAACAGCCTCCACGTCTACGCCCTCCACGATCACGTCATCCTTCTCCACACGCACTTTAGCCCCGGGCACTATCTTAGCCCGTATCTTATCTCGCCTGCCTAGGAAGTTCTCGATTATCACTAACCCCCCCTTCTCATCCACCTTAACCGACATGGGGAAGTGTGCATACACTATCTTCATCTTGTACCTGAAGCCTCTCTGGACCCCCACTATCATGTTCCTTATCTTGGAGGCCAGCGTGTTGACCAGCGCATATCCCTTCTTATTCACGAAGTATGCCTCTAGCACAACCTTGCCGTCCTCCAAGCCTATGAGGATATCCTTGGCGTGTGAGAAGTCCTTCTCTACGCTGCCGAGGGGCCCCTCTACTCTGACACGCTTGCCCTCTACACTCACCTTAACTCCATCGGGCACCTCTACCTCCTGCCTCACATAGGGGATACGCGCCATGGCTCTCCACTCACAAGCCCCCCGTGAGGCGATAAAATAAGGCTTTCCTTCCCAGCTTGGAGATGGGGCAAGGCTTTTATAATGTCGCGTGGAGAGCATACCCAGAGCGGACTGGGCAAGGGGATAATGAGCGACATATTGGAGAATATATTCAAGGACGTATTCAAGGAGCAAGAAGTAATCAAGATAAGGGTTGAAAAGAGGCGAGGAAGGAGGCGTCAAGTGACTATTATAGAGGGGATTGACGAGAAACTCTTCGACCACAAGGAACTAGTGTCTAAGCTTAAGAGCAAGTTAGCATGTGGAGGGACTGCCAAGAATGGGAGGATTGAGCTTCAGGGGGACCACAGGTACAGGGTCAGAGAGCTACTGATAGAAATGGGCTTCTCGCCATCTAACATTATAGTGGAGGAGTAGAGCGCGCCCCCCCTCCCCTCGCTTTTTTCTCTTGATCCATCTCCCAGAGTCGTCGCAGCCTCTCTACTCCCCCCACCTCCTTAATCAGTCTAGCCACTGCTGGCGGCACAAGTCTCTCCCAATTGCCCCCCTGGGCTATCAAGCGTCTTATCCGAGTCCCCTCGTACAGCTCTCTCTTGAAGAAGGGTATGCCTCTCACCTCATAGCCAGCCTCTTCGAATAGCATTCGGGTTAGAGGCTCGTTGGTGTATACTCTCGTGAAGCGGGGCGAGTACGAGATCACTAACTGTACCCATAGCGAGTGTCTACCATCGGTGTCTGGCACGCCCACCGGTATGACGCGGCTCCAGAGACCTTCCTCCTTAAGGGCTGCAGCGATCATCTCGAGCCGCTCGCCTAGGGTGAATGGGTTCTTAAAGCTGTGAGAGTACTGTGCGCTGCCCACAGCTACCACGACTTCCCTCTCCCTCTCCAGGATCCATTTCAGCGCACTGAGATGTCCATAGTGGAAGGGCTGGAATCGCCCGACGAATAGGGCGCGCGCAGCACTACTGCACTGACGCAATAGTCCTCACCTCCTCGTAGAACTCCCTGAGGACCTCTAGGTAGTTTAACTCACCCCTCTCGACCTTGTCCATCATCTCCTCTACCTTCCTAGTCCTCTGCACCGATATTAGGTTCTCATAGTTCCTCTCCAAGTACTCGTAGACCTTCATGCCCAGCTTGGTTGGTAAGAGGCGGCGCCTTTTAGTTTCAACAACATACCTTCTGGCCAGCAGCGTGGATATTATCTTAGCGTAAGTGGAGGGTCTGCCTATGCGCTCCTCCCTCATCCGGGCAACCAAGTCAGCCTGGGTATAGAGGCGTATCGTGGGTACCTTCCTGTGCCTAACCTCGACTATCCTATAGGAGCCGGGCTCTATCGTGGCTAACGTGAACGGCCTGTACACTCGTGTGAAGCCCGGCTCTACTACCTCAACGTACGTGGTGAATTCCTTAGAGAAGTAGGGTGTGGAGGCCCTATACTTCGCTACTCTTACCACGGCTTCCCTCATCTGGCTAGCTATGAAGCGACGGAATATTAGGTCATACAGCCTGTAGTGTAGCTGAGTCAGTGGCCTGACTAGCTGTATGATACCCTGGTTGACGAGTGCCCTGAGTGTCTCAGCGTCGTAAGGTCTAGTAGGCCTGATACACTCGTGAGCCCCAGGCGGGGCCCAAGAGCGGCCGACGAAGAGCTCTGCGCCCAGCTTCTCAGCTATGTACGACTTAGCTACCGCTATCCCCGCGCCTGAGACGTGTGCGCTATCCGTCCTGTGGTATGTAATGAGACCCATCTCGAAGAGCTCCTGCGCTATCCGCATGACGTCATCAACACCTACTCTGAGGGAGGCGGCCGCCTCCCTCAACATAGCATCAGTGGTAAAGGGCGGGGGAGGCGGTATCTTGCTTAACTCAACTCCTAGCTGCTCTATGACGACGACGCCATCCCTCAGCTCCTTAGCTA
>QMRZ01000117.1 GCA_003649495.1 Thermoprotei archaeon
ACTATCCTCCCCCTGTTTATTATGGCTACTCGATCGCTCAGCGCCATCGCCTCCTCCAAATCCTCAGAGACGAGGAGGATGCCGGAGCCCCTGTTCCTCTCCCTCACCAGGAACCTCCTCACGAACTCCGCAGTTGCTACATCAAGCCCGTAGGTTGGGTGTGAAGCTATTATCAGGCGGTGTGCCTCTGATAGCTCCCTAGCCAGTATGAGTTTCTGCATGTTGCCGCCTGATAGGAGGAGAGCTGGCACCCTTAGGCTTGGGGTCACTATCCGGTACTCATTGACAGCTCTCATGAGCTCCTCCTCGGCCTTCCCGTAGTCTATGAAGGGGCCGCGCCGATACTCGCTCTTGTAGTACTTCCTAAGGAGGTAATTGTCAATTAAGGAGAGGCCTGGCGCTAGGCCGTACCTCAGCCTGTCCTCAGGTATGTGCGCCACCCCCAGCTCGGCTATACGCCTAGCCCCCGCGTTTGTGACATCCTCCCCAGCTATAATCACGCGCCCCTTCTCTACCCTCCTAAGCCCCGTGATCGCCTCGACAAGCTCCCTCTGCCCATTCCCAGCCTCCCCAACTAAGCCTAGGATCTCGCCCTCCCACACCTTCAGGCACACTCCCCTGACGGCGTAGACGCCCTTATCGCTCATTACCCAGAGGTCCTCCACCTCGAGCAGGGGGGCACTTCTCCGTGAACTAGGTCTCTTAACGTAGTTGCCAGTCCTCACCACCCGGCCTACCATCATCCGGGCAAGCTCCTCCCTGCTCACTTCCTCGGGTCTAATAGTCGCTACTACCCGCCCCCTCCTCATGACTGTTATCCTGTCACTCTGAAGCGCCTCCTCCAGCCTATGAGTTATCAGGAGCACTGAGTAGCCGTCGTCCTTTAGCCTCTTGAGCGCTGTGAAGAGTCTTCTCCTCTCCAGGGGGGATAGGGCAGTAGTGGGCTCGTCCAGTATGAGTATCCTAGCTCCAGCGTAGAGAGCCTTGAGGATCTCAACCCTCTGCCTCTCCCCCACTGAGAGCTGCCATATGTACGCGTCTGGATCCACGTCCAGCTCATACTTCCTAGCAAATTCCCTGAGGCGGTCCCGCACCTCCCTCACTGGCAGGATTAGCCTCTTAGCGGCGACAAGCGCCACATTCTCAGCGACTGTCATGGACTCGACAAGCCTGAAGTGCTGGTGTACCATCCCTATCCCAAGCCTTATTGCATCGCGAGGCCCTCTGAGCTTGACGCGGCGCCCCTCAACTAGTATCTCACCTTCATCCGGTTTACACTCCCCATAGATTATCCTAGCCAGCGTGGACTTACCGGCACCGTTCTCGCCTAACAATGCGTGGATCTCTCCCCTCCTAAGCGTTAGGTCGACCTTATAGTTAGCGAGTATGTTGGGAGGGAAGAACTTGGTTATACCTCGCACTTCGAGTATTACATCATGGTTCATCGCTAGGACCCCCGAAGGGAGAGGAGAGAAAAATGTATTGAATCGTGAGCGGGCACAGGTCGCCTACCCTCCGCCCGTAGGCAGTGGCGTGGCCACGTTGTCGACAAACCAGTCCATGGTCCACAGCGTGTCGTGATCAGCTCTCATCCCAGCGGGTATCCTGATGTTGCCCTCCTGATCCCTTATGGGGCCGGTGAAGGGGTCGAACACCACAGTCGGCTCGCTCATCTGCTTGAGCCTCTTGAACACTAGGTCGTAGACGCTTATCCTCCCGAACTCTGGGTGGTCAATCACCTTAGCCTTAAGCTCGTCGACGAACTTCGGGTTTATAGGCACACCGAAGTCACAGCCCAGCTCTACAGCCCCCTCCCTCAGCATCCACCAGTAGTCCACGTTCTCCAGGTTAGTCGTGTTGTAGACTCCCGTGTAGATCTTCACTAGTATGTCCCGGTATATTACCTCCCAGTGTACGAGCTGGCCGCTGACCACGGTGTCGGGCCCGTACTTGAGCATGGGGCTGTAGTGAGAGAACGTGTAGATCTGCTTCCCCTCCTTAGTGTACTGCTCCCCCACCTCCACGACAGTCGGGCTGTCCTCCGTGAATGCCAGCACGTCACACCCCTCGTTGATGAGGGCCTCAGCCGCCTCCCTAGCCTTCACGGGGTCGTACCACGCGTATATCCACTTGACGTAGACCTTGGCGTCGGGGTTAACCTCCTTAATCCCTAGGGCGAAGGCGTTAATGTGCCTGATGACTTCCGGTATCGGGTACGCCGCCACGTAGCCTATCTTATTAGTCTTGGTTAACGCGCCAGCCATTAGCCCGTTCAGGTAGTAGAGCTGGTAGAACTCGGCGAAGTAAGTGCCCATGTTCTTCCACCGCTTATAGCCGGAGCAGTGGAAGAATATCACGTTGGGATACTTCTTAGCAGCCTCCAGCGTCGGGTCCATGAAGCCGAAGGAGGTGGTGAATATCACGTCATAGCCCTCCTGAACGAACCTGTCTATGTACCTAGCCACATCAGCCTCAGACACCCTCTCAGCATACGCGGTCTCCAGCCAGTCGAACTCCGCGTCCACAATCCTCCTAGCCACGTCGTGCGCGTGAGTCCAGCCATAGTCCAGTATTGGGCCCACGTAGATGAAAGCCGCCTTGATCTTCCGGCCTTCCTCGAGCTGCTGTATCTTAGCCTGGAGCTGGGCAATCTCCTGCCCCTTAGCCTCCAGCTCTGAGCGGAGAGCATCGACCTGCGACCTTAGCTCCTCAAGCTTTGAGAGGGGCACCATCCCCGGCCTCGGCATGAAGTAGCCAGCCGCGACTCCTATTACCGCGCCTATGACTATCCCTATTATCAAGAACGTGGCTATTGAGCGGGACGTTTCAGGGGCCACGTGACACGTCCTGTCATATCATAATTTAAGCCTAACTCTCACGAAAAGCAGATCATGAACCTCTCTTTACATATACTTGATAAGAGAGCCCTGATGCTAGCCCCCTTACCGCTAAGCGACATGCCATTTCATGCGCAGAACAGGATAAAGTCCCCGCGCTCGGCCTAATGAGGAATGCAGACAGCATATACTAGCAGGCCCTGGACATGAGGCTAACACCGGCCACGCGCGGCAACGCTTAAAAGCCGCTATAGCCCAGTACAAAACGACCCGATGACGATCGGCTGAGTAGTGAGGCCACCGAGCTGAGGGTCAGAGGGCCCGTGGCCTAGCTGGAAGGGCGCCGGCCTCCTAACGGGAGGCCCGGCGGAAAGCCGGAAACCGCCTGCAAGGGCGGCTGGAGGTCCCGGGTTCGAATCCCGGCGGGCCCGCCACTAATCTCTAACCCATGTAAGGCTGATTACCTAAAAGTTTGATCAACTTGCCTTCTTGGCTTATCTCACTCACTGTCAGGTAGCTTTTCAGGTATATTAAGCCTTCATAAGCTGTAGTGTTAGTAGATAGGCGTGGGCTAAGGCTTAAAAGTAAGTGAGAGCACGCGCGTAGCCGTTACTACTCTAGCCTCATACTCGCAACCAGGAGTTAGAGTAGTGTTGAACTGTAATGCGAGGGATTCGCCGGGAAAGAGCACGGCGTATCGTGCTACTCTAGCCTCCCAAGTGGAGTTACGTAGCCAGGCGGCATATATCTCCGCTTTCCCGCCACCCTCATTTGTAATTATTATCGTTGCGTTCACTAATGTCCTCGCTGTAAGCGCCAAGTAATCAAGCTCGGCCATGAATGGTTCAGTGGAGTAGGCTTGGAGTAGGGAGTCCTCACCTAGGGTAGTATTGAACCATTGGTCTGATAAACCGATATCCTCTTCGGAAAGGCGCCACCTATCCTCGGCCCATATGAAGACCTTGAGATTCACAGTATTATTGAATTTGAGAGTGAGAGTTCCATTTACGCCCAATCCAACCCGCGAAGCGGATACCCTGATTAAAGCTACGTATGCAGCTCCTGGAGGCGCTGGAGGTGCTGGTACTTGAGCGATGAGGCTGACATCATCTAACGTGAATGTGAATAGAGAAAGAAGTACACCCCGCATTATGAGAGTAAAGCGCAGCTCGTAATTCCCGGGTTCTGACAATACATTGCTTACATCGTAGCTGGGGTTACCCGAGGGGCTATTCAATAAGTTGATCGTCCTACTCCACACCACATCGCCTTCCTTGAGTATACTCACTGTGAGCCTGAAACGCGTAGCCAAGAACGCACTTGAAGTATACGTAAATGAGAGTGTGGCAGAGGTTGTGGTAGAGCTTAGGATAAAATCTTGCCATATACTTGCAGTATCCCTCCTACCTGCATACTGGTAGTAAGCAGCTGGGTCATCATCAACGTATGTGATAGTCCAGGGATTAGCACCAGAGTAGCTCCAGTAAGTAAGCCCTTCACTAAAATCGCCATTCTTTACAAGCTGCACTTCACCACCCCCACCGCCAGTACTTGTGCTTTCTGCCTCAACCTGTATACACTCCCCATCCCGATAATCCAATAGCGCGGGATCAGTGTTGGCGGAGTAGCCCTGGAGCACCTCCACTGTGGTCACTGAACTTGCTATTACGGGCTTTAACTCAGAGTAAATCACCTGTATAGATACATCGCTATATGCATCCTTAGCCTCTATAGCGTTCATCAGTTTGCCCGTCAGCTCGCCGTAGATGTAGAGGGACCTTATTACCAGAATGATGAACATGGAGGCTATCATTACGAAGAAGAGAGTGCCTATGATCGTTGAGACCGCCCTCGCCACCGAGAGAGGATTTGTACACGCCCTTATATTGATGAACGGGAGAGAGCTCAGCATGACGAATTATTGCCAGCTTCAGCGGCCTAGCTGTAGGCGTGAGGTAAATACTGTCTCTCAGCGCTTAGCAGGTGATGAGGATTAAGGGGCTCATCGTCAGGCAGCCGTACGCCTCCATGCTAGCTAGGGGGGAGAAGCGCTGGGAGATTAGGAGGTATTCCACCCGAGTACGCGGCCCCGTAGCGCTTGTAAGCAGGGGGCTGCTCTACGGGTTTGCTGAGCTG
>QMRZ01000118.1 GCA_003649495.1 Thermoprotei archaeon
CCTTATCATCGCCGTGTATCGCTATTAGGGCCGCGACTATCCTCCATATGCCGGGGCCGTAGCACGTCTGCCACACGTACTTCCTCTTGCCATCTCTATCGACGAACGTTATGCCGAATGCGCGGGCGAACCTCTGGCCCAGGTCGTGGGTGGAGGATATCTGGAGCACCCTGCCGTCGGGCATTATGGTGTCCGCCGCGTAGGTGTCCTCCGCGCCGTGGAACTTGTCCCACGGCGGCCGCCTCAGGAAGAGGAATGGTATGCCGAGCTTCTCCCATATTACCTTCCTCGAGTTCTCCATGTCCTCCCTAACCTGCCTTAGGGCCTCCTCGTGCGTCGCGAAGGCGCAGTGCGCCTCTATCCACAGGAACTCCCTGCCCCTTATGAAGGGCCTCGTGTTCTTCTCGTACCTGTAGACGCTGACGCTCTGGTAGAGCTTTAGGGGCAGGTCTCGCCAGCTCTGTATCCAGAGCGCGTACATCGAGTAGAAGGCCGTCTCCGACGTCGGCCTCAGCGCCAGCCTGCGCTCAAGCTTCTCGTCGCCAGCCTCGGTGACCCAGAACACCTCAGGCTTGAAGCCCTCCACGTGCTCCTTCTCCCTCTCCAGGTACTCCTCCGGTATGACCGTTGGGAAGAGGACGGGCTCGTGACCGGTCTTCTCCAGCTCCTCCTCGAACATCCTGTAGATCTGGCGTATTATCCTCATGGCCCACGGCTTGTGTACTATGAAGCCCTGAACGCCGTACCTGATGTCCACTAGATCGGCCTTCAGGAGGACTTGCGTGAACCATTCAGAGAAGTTCTCCTCTTTCGAGACTGTGATGCCCAGCTCGGCCGCCACGCTCCCCCCCTTACCTGCTCGGAAGGCTCATCCCTCGGCCCCAGGCTCAATCCATGCCCCTATTTAAGTGCTTGACGCCGCCTAACTTCCCTTCCTGCTGAGGAACTCCTCGACTAGCTCCTTAGCCCTGTCGAACCTTATCCTCCCCTCCCTTATCATCGCCTCAGCCACCTTGTCAATCAGGTCCCCGGTGGCCCCCGCCATTATCGCCAAGTTGCGCGCGTGTAGCTCCATGTGCCCCCTGCTTATCCCCTCGGTGGCTAGCGCCCTCAGCGCTGCGAGGTTCTGCGCTAAGCCTACAGCGCCCATAACCTCGGCCAGCTCCTTCGCGCTCTTGACGCCCAGTATCTTGAGTGCTATCCTAGCCACTGGGTGCACCTTTGTCGCCCCACCCACTATACCCACGGGCATTGGCATCTCGAGGCACCCCACCAAGTCGCCATTCTCGTCCTTCTCCCATACTGAGAGTGGCCTGTACCTGCCGTCCCTGGCCGCGTAGGCGTGTGCCCCAGCCTCGATAGCCCTGTGGTCCTGGGCGGTCGCCAGGGCCACGGCGATCACTCCGTTCATTATCCCCTTGTTGTGGGTGGCGGCCCTGTAGGGGTCGGCGGCCGCGAAGGCCCACGCGTACACTATGCCGTCTACTACCTCCTCGCCCCCCAGGACCTCCTTCTTAACCTTGGTCCAGGCCCTGACTATCCTCCTGTCGGCCAGGTTGGAGACTATCCTCAGGTACACCTTGCCGCCCGTGAGGTCCTCGACGTAGGGGGCTATGGCCTCCGCCATCCTGTTAACCGCGTTCGCGCCCATCGCATCCCTGACGTCCACCAGCAGGTGTACGACCAGCATGGGGCCCTTCGGCGAGTCGAGCACCCTGACCTCCAGGTCCTTGGCGCCCCCGCCCAGCTTCACGAGGACGGGGTCCTGCTCGTTAGCTATCTTCAGCAGCTCCTCCTTGTGCTCCAGGAGTACCATCTTCTTGTACCATGGGTCCTTGACGTTGACCACCTGGACCTGGCCTATCATCACGGGGTCTGAGGCCTCGGCGAATATGCCCCCGCTCTCCCTAGTCAGCTTGGCGGCGTGGCTGGCGGCGGCCACTACCGAGGTCTCCTCTATCACCATGGGCACCATGTAGTCTCTCCCGTTTATCAGGAAGTTGACCGCGACGGCGAATGGGTAGCTCATGGCGCCTATCACGTTCTCGATCATTATGTCGGCAGTCCTGGGGTCTAGGTTGCCGAACTGCTTCAGCAGCTTTACCTCCTCCTCGCTCAGCCCAGCGAACTCGGCGACCTTCCTGAGCCTCTCATCCATGCTCAGCTTGTAGAAGCCGGGGATCCGCGACGTCTTCACGTCAGCGAACATAGGCGCTGGGTACTTAAGCGTTAGCCTAATGGCTGGCTGACACGAGCGCGGGTAGCTATTTAGCGGCTATCGCCTGGGTCTACACGTGGGTCTCAAGAGGCTCCTCAGGGAGGTCCTGGGCGACGATGTGAGGTACGTGCCGTCAAGCTTCGACATAGTGGGCTCCAGGAGCGGCGCGATAGCGATACTGGAGTTCCCCCCCGAGACCCCCGAGCGCGTCAAGCGCATAGTGGCAGAGGCCCTGATGAAGCTTCACAAGAATGTGAGGCTCGTCCTAGCCAAGAAGTCCGGGAGGAGGGGCGTGTACAGGCTGAGGGAGTACGAGGTGATTGCCGGGGAGGGGGGCACGGAGGTGCTCCACAAGGAGCACGGCGTGCTTCTCAAGGTGGACCCCACGAGGGTCTACTTCTCCCCCCGCGAGGCTACTGAGAGGCTTAGGGTGGCGAGCCAGGTGAGGCCGGGGGAGTTCGTGATGGTCATGTTCGCGGGCGTCGGCCCCTACGCGCTGATGATAGCCAAGAAGCAGCCAGAGGTCAAGCGGGTCATAGCCATAGAGATCAACCCGGATGCATACCGCTACATGGTCGAGAACATACGGCTGAACAAGGCTGAGGGCAAGGTGGTGCCAGTGCTCGGCGACGTGAGGTACGAGGCTCCCCGGTGGTACGGCATGTGCGACAGGGTCGTGATGCCCCTGCCTAAGGGGGCTCACGAGTTCCTCGACCAGGCCTTCCAGTGCCTCAAGCCCGAGGGAGGCGTTATACACTTCTACCACTGGGCTCCTGAGGAGGAGCTCTACTGCGAGGCCTACTACCTGCTTGAGCGGGAAGCCAGGCTCCGCCGCGCGCACATCAGGGTGCTCGACGCGCGCGTGGTCTCAGAGTACGCGCCCCGGGTCTACAAGGTGTGTGTAGATGTGCTGGTGCGCCCCGCCGACCCCTGAGCACTTCCTTTTTATAATGCAGTATGCGGATCCTTAGCGGGGGCATGATCGAGAGGAGTCTCAGGAGGATATTCAGGCTTTACGATATACGCGGCGTCTACGGGTCCGAGCTAACCCCCGATGTTATGGCGAGGATTGGGCTCGCCATAGCCCACTACCACGGCGGCCGCTACGCGCTGGGCATGGATGTGAGGGCCAGCTCCCTCCTGCTAAGCCGCGCGCTGGCCTCAGGCCTGCTGGCGGGCGGCGCAGACGTGGTGGAGGTGGGTGAGGTGCCAATTGGGGCGATGATGTACGCGAGCCTCCACAGGAAGCTGTCCGGCGCGTACGTGACCGCGTCGCACCTGCCACCGGAGTGGAATGGAGTCAAGCTGTTCAGGGCGGGGGGAGACCCCATGGTGGGGGAGGACATAGCCAGGATCTGCGAGTTCTTCTACTCGGACCTAAAGTGCGGGAGGCCGGGGCGCTACGCTAGGATGGACCTGCTCCCCGAGTACGAGGAATTCCTCCTCTCCCAGGCATCCGCCACTGGGCTCAGGATAGTCGTGGACTGCGGCAATGGCGCGGCAGCGCTAGTGGCGCCTCGCCTGCTCAGAGAGGCTGGGCACGAGGTGTACACGTTAAACGCCGACGTGGATCCCCAGTTCCCGGGGAGGGGGTCTGAGCCCACGCCGGAGGGCCTGAGGGAGCTGTGCGAGGAGGTTGTCAGGAGGGGTGCGCACTTCGGAGTGGCGTTCGATGGGGATGGCGATAGGACGGTGTTCGTCGATGATAGGGGCAGGGTGTTGACGGCTGAGCAGGCGGCCATAGTCATGCTGGAGGGCATGGGGTATGGAGAGGTCGTGGCCAACGTAGAGTGCTCAATGATCCTGGAGGAGCTTGTCGAGGCGCGCGGCTACAGGGTCCATAGGGTGCCTGTGGGCAGGACGTTCATGATAAGGGAGGTCTCCAAGCGAGGGGCTGCGCTGGGGGTGGAGAGCAGCGGGCACTACGTGGTGTGGAAGAACCTCAACATGGATGATGGGCTGTTAACCCTCCTGTACTTCGCCGAGGCTGCCTCTAAGCTCGACAGGGTGTCTGAGGCGGTCCCCCCAGCCTACCCGGTGGTCAAGCTGAAGGTGGAGGTCCCCGATGAGGTGAAGTTCAGGGTGGTGGAGGAGCTGGCCGAGGAGCTCGCATCGCATCACCGCGTTGAGACGCTGGACGGCGTTAAAGTCTACCTCGAGGAGGGCTGGGTGCTGATAAGGCCCTCTAACACAGAGCCCGTGGTCAGGATCACGTGCGAGGCTAGGAGTGCTGGTAGGGCTAGGCGCTTAGCCGAGGAGTACGCGGAGAGAGTGGAGAGAATGGCGGCGCGCTTCAGGGAGGGCTAGGCTGGCACAGCAGGTCGACTCTTACTCGAGTGCTCGTTAGGTTGCTGAGGTCTATGGCCCTGTACGTGCAGGCTGTGTAGAGGATCAGCGTGTTGTTGACGTCTAGGAGGGGCTTACCGCGCTTAGTGAAGGGCCCTCCTCCGAGCTCTATCCTGATCCTGTACGTGCCATCCACGACCTCGCTCTCCGCGACGAATAGCTTTGGAGAGGGCTTAACGCTGAAGTTGAAGTCCTCGGGGGAGGCGTAGGCGTACGCCTGGACCTTATCCGTGGCATTAGCTCTCCCGGCGAACTCGAGTAGCTTTCCCTTCTCAACAACCCTCAGCAGGGGCCTGATCTCCAGGCCTCCCTCGTCCACGATGAACGCGTAGACCTCGGCCCCCGCCCTCAGGCCCTCGAGGAGTAGAGCTAGGCCGCTACCC
>QMRZ01000119.1 GCA_003649495.1 Thermoprotei archaeon
GGAGGGGAGGGGCTTTAGCCAGGTAGTGTGCAGCGGCGGCATCCCCGCGCTCCTATCCACGCTACTGATAGCTCCCAACATCGCCGGGGACTTGCGTAGTGCCGTGATACTGGCCGTAGCAGCCACAATAGCGTTTGCTAACTCTGACACCTGGGCAGTAGAGATCCGGGCCCTGAGTAGAGGCAGCCCCAGGCTGATCACAAACCCCCGCGTGAGGGTTCCTCACGGCGTGTCTGGCGGCGTGACTCTGAGGGGCGAACTAGGCGCTATCCTGGGCGCAGCCCTCATAGCGGGCTCCTCAGCACTACTCCTCACAGCCTCGAGAGCTCTGGGAGGCGCGTGGTCCAGGCTTGGCACACAGCCCTGGGAGCTAGCCGGAGCTGTATTTGCTCTCGGCTGGCTTGGCGAGATACTCGACAGCCTGCTGGGCGCCACCCTTCAGGTCAAGTACATGTGCCCTAAGTGCGGAGTCCTATGTGACCAGGAAGTCCACGCGTGCGGGGCGAGGGCTGTGCGGGTTGGAGGCTTCAAGTGGATCAGAAATGAGATTGTTAACTTGATAGTGGAGGTCGTCGTGGCAGCCTTAGCCGTGCTCACCTCACAGTATCTGTGAAGTCGAAGCCCACTGAGCCTAGCTCCTGAGTCATGAACTCTATATCTATCCTGTGCTCACCCGGGCTCAGCCCCCTCCCCAGCTCAAGCGTAATCATTATTTCATCTCCCACGGCCACGTAGAAAGCCCTGTTCGCCGCCTCAGGCGCCCTGAGCCTCTCACCCTTAAACTCGATCACTATCTTATCGGGCTTAACCTCTTCGCCATCCACCTTCACTCTCAGCGATCCACGTATCGTGCCTCCCCCCAGGGTGTTCCTCAGCTTAAACCTCACCCCCTCAGGCTGCCCATCTCCGTCTAGGTCCACGTTCTCCAGGCTGCCCTTCACGTAGAGCTGCCTAAGGATGGAGCGTGGCACGAACATGTTCCCTCCGTGTAATGTGAGGCTTATTCGTTAAAAAGATTTGTTAGTAGGGGGCGCACGTACGCCACTAAGCTACAGGCCTTACACACGTCTCCCGAGGAGGGCATGCCACACACCTTACACGTCTTGAACTCCTCTACTCCTCCCCCGAGAGCCTCCTTGAGGAGCTCCTTCAAAGCTAACACCCTGTACTTCACACTCCTATCGCCCAACTCGACGCGGTTTAGCCACCTCCTGATGATGTGGCGGGTCGAGTACGCTATGTAGGGGCACTCGACGGGCGGGCTCTCAATCCCCTGGATTAGGGCGTATGCGGTCACCTCTCTCTCAGGGGCGAAGTATAGGGGCTTAATCCGCGGCACGAGCTTCTCGTGCACCTTCCCGCTGACTGGGCCCTCCCTAGAAAGCGCCTTAAGGTTGGCTCGCACCATGTTCATGAGGAAGGCCTGTGCCTCATCATCCATGTTGTGGGCCGTGGCCAGCTTATCCGCCTCGAGCTCGAGCGCTGCTGCGTTAAGCAGGTAACGCCTTAATACGCCACACAGTGTACAGGGCTTATACCTGAGCCCTCCCCTCATGAGGGCCGCTACTGCCTCATCAAGCGTGAAGCCGAACGCCCTCTTAAAGGACTTGATCACCAGCTCTACCCCCCACTTCTCGGCGTACTCCTTGGCGGCTTCCAGCTTGTACTCACGATACCCCTTTATGCCTTCATCAACAGCCACCGCCACTAGCTCCACCCCCAGTGCCCGCCGGTACCTCGAGAAGAGGTAGAGGAGGGTCAGGCTGTCCTTCCCACCGGACACCGCTACAGCTACCCTCTCGCCCCTCCTCACCATGTCGAGCCTCTCGAGGGTTTCCAGGAACCTCCTCTCAAAGTATTGTGAGAAGTGCGTGCTGCAGAGGTGGCCGCCGAGGTATGGGACCTTGACCGCAGCTACTGAGCTGCACAGCATGCACTTGGGCAATAACCTCCCCAGCCACCGATCCTAGGCTGCCTATTAAGGCGTGCCGCTGGGGCAAAGGCTTAACCGGCCGGGACTGGGGATAGCCCTGTGGAGCTGGTAGTAGTTAGGGTGGGTAAGAAGGGGGTTACTGAGGGGCTGTTAAGGGAGCTGGACAACGTGCTGCGGGCCCGAGGGATGGTCAAGGTGAAGCTACTCAGGAATTTCCGGGAGGCCTACGGCATTGATAGCAGGACTAAGAGGAAGTTCGCGGAGGACTTGGCGAGGAGGCTGGGCGCCAAGCTAGTCGAGGTGAGGGGCTACACGCTCGTGCTGAGGAGGGGTGGTGGCCGTGGCTGACTACTACGTCCACCCCACAGCCATCGTAGAGGAGGGCGCCAGCATCGGGCGCGGCACCAAGGTGTGGCACTTCGTCCACATCAGGCGGGGCGCTAGAGTGGGGCAGGGCTGTAACCTTGGGAAGGGCGTGTACGTGGACTCTGGCGCTGTAGTGGGCGACGGCGTCAAGGTGCAGAACTTCGTGTCGGTGTACAGGGGGGTGAGGGTGGAGAGCAGGGCATTCCTCGGCCCCAGCGCCACGCTGACCAACGACCGCTATCCCCGCTCGTTTAGCGAGGAGTGGGAGCTCGTTCCAACGATTATCGAGGAGGGGGCTTCCATAGGCGCTAACGCCACCATAGTATGTGGGGTCAGGATAGGCAAGTACGCGATGGTGGGGGCTGGAGCAGTCGTCACCCGCGATGTGCCTCCACACGGCCTGGTGTACGGCAACCCAGCTAGGCTAAGGGGCTTTGTCTGCACCTGCGGCAGAAGGCTCAAGAGACTAGTGGAGGTAGGAAGCGAATACGTCACCTTTAAGTGCGAGCACTGTGGCAGGGAGGTAAGGGTGAGCAGGAGAGACTACGTGAGGATGATTCTGGAGAGCGCCACCGCCTAGCCCTTGAGCCGTGCCCGGCCCAGTAGAGAGATTCCTAGAACTCTAGGAGGAGCCTCCTCAGCAGCCCTAAGGAGCCGAAGTCGTACACGCCGCTCCCCATGTCAACCGCGTAGACCAGGAGGGATTCGACATCAACCTGCCTGAGTATGGGGGACAGGAACCTGGCGTTAGGCGTGTTAACCTCTGTGCCCGGCATTAGGGGGGATAGGGCCGGGAGCACTATGAGAGTCGCGCCTCCCAGCCGCCCCTTCAGGAAGCACTTGAGTTTTATTCTCACCCCCAGCTCATCCCTCAGGACTATCGCTGGGTGCTCGTGCGCCATTATGACGTACCTCACCTCCTCACTCCACGCATCTAGGGGGAGCTCCTTATGGCCGTGTGTGAGGAGGAAGCCCTCCTCCCTGAGGTAGGGGTCGTGGAGCGGCACGCCCAGCCGCTTCAGCATTGGTATCAGGAAGTTGTCGTGATTCCCCCTCACCACGTCCACCCTCAGCCCCCTATCCTTGAGGGTGGAGAGGAGGTCTATCGTCTCACTCCACTCCTGCCTCAACGCGCTCCCGAACTCGTGCTTCACGTCCCCCAGGAGTATTAGCCTCTCGACCTCGAGCTCGTCGAGGGCCTTCAGTATGAACCTCTTCATTATCCTGTGCTGGACCGCTGGGAGGTAGATCCCAGCTGCCTCCAGAGCCTGCTCATACCCTATGTGTAGATCCGCTACTACTAGGGCGGAGAGCTCTTTCACGTACAGCCCCAATCCAACGGCTTGCAGTCCTGGTGCTAGCTCTAGGCGTGGTAGCTCCATCCCATGAGACGCGGCCCTACACAGCGTATAAACCCTTACCTCCTCTCAGCGCTGATGAGGAATTTGGGCGGGGAGATCCGCTGGCTCCTACAACGCGGGCACTTTGAGGGCTTCCTAAGCCTCTTCAAGTCCCTGAAGACGTAGCCGCAGGACCTGCAGGTGGGGGGCACCATGTAGAGGGTTAGTGGGCTGTTCCTCAGGCTACGAGCAATGTGCATGAGGTCATCGTAAATCAGCTTAGCCTCGCGGGGGCTCAGGCCCAGCTCCCTAGCTATCTGCTGGGCATCTAAGGGCTCACGCGTGGAGGAGAGCAGCCTTATTATCTTCTCCCTCCTGCTCTCCAAGCTAACCGCCTCCGGTGAACTGAGCTATTATATCCTCTTGGCCCAGCTCAGCTCCACAGTACTCGCACACGAGCTTCAGGGGCCTGAGGGACACTACCCTGAACCTGGGCTTTATGGGCTCCCTCGGCTGATTAGTAATGCAGTTGGGGTTCACACACCTTAGAAGACCCTCGATGCGCTCCGGGACCTTAACCCTGACTTTCTCGACGACCTCGTAGTCCCTTATGATGTTTATCGTAGCGCTGGGGGCTATCAGCGCTATCTTGTTCACCTGATCCTCCCTCAGCTCTATCCCCTCCACCTTGACTATATCCTTCCTTCCCAGCTTCTTGCTAGGAACGTTCATCACGATCGCTATCACTAGGCCCTCACTACCCGTGAGCCCCAGAATCCTCAGGACGTGGAGCGCCCTCCCAGCATCTATGTGATCTATCACGGTCCCCTCCCTAATCTTGCTGACCCGAAGCTCCCTACTCACAGCGTCGCCCACCTCCTAGGCACAACCTTAAGAGAATTACGGGATAACCTTCACTTAAAACTCACTCCCGCTCCAGCTGGGAGCCAGCCCCCCGATTTACTCACACAGGGCTTTTACCAGCTCCTCCAGCTTCGCCAACCCCTCCCCCAGCGCGCTAATGCCTGGAGTATCCAGCCCTGAGAGTGTTTAACCGGGTCTCCAGCCCCCCAGCTCCTCGAGCGCGCCAATTACCCACTCGACTTCAGCTCTTCACCTCCCCCCAGCGAGCCCCATCAGCACACAGCCGAAGCCCGGCCCCGGCGGCCAGACTCAGCCAGCCTTTCAGCCATCCCTACCCATCACTCCTAAGCCTCAACCCTCGGGACAGCTAGCGCCCCGCCCTTTCGGCCTTTTATACACTCACACCTAGTTGGATGGAGCCCAAGAACCC
>QMRZ01000120.1 GCA_003649495.1 Thermoprotei archaeon
AGTTAGGGGGTGATAACCGTATTAAGTGGGCGGCGCTGTATGGCATGGCGGCTGTGAGGAGGGAGGTGAAAGCGGAGTTGTGAAGAGCTGCAGGCTGCTGAGCCGCCACTAACCTCTTCATTCTATCCACTTGCCGCTTGACAGCTTCTCCGGTATGTACCTCTCAGTGAGGAACTTGAAGCCGTGGCCACTGAGAGCCTCTATCTCCACCTTCTCCTGCCGCTGGAGGAAGAGCTTCAGCTGCCTCATCCACTCCTTAGATTGCCTGAACCAGGGGTAGTTCATGAGCTCCTTAGCCCTCTTCAAATCCCGCTCCTTGGCCTTTATTATGAAGTTCCTGGGGATCTTGTACTCGTAGATGTCGGTCACTGTCAGGCCGAGGAACCTAGCCCCGGGAGTCGCGAGCCTCTCGCTCTCGTAGCCTAGTGATATCGACCCGCTCCTGTATACGCTGTATATGTAGAAGCCGTAGGGATCCGCGTCCGTCAGCACGTAGACCGGCAGGCCGAACTCCTCCCACAGCCTGCGCACCATACGCCTCGTGCTCCTATCCGGCTGGCCCTTGCCCGTCACTAAGAGACACTTGTTCTTCTCCCAGAACCTCTCCTTGTTTAACCTGTTGAATATCGCGTCCTTCTCTATCACCAGCACGTACTCCGCATCTACCTCCAGGATCTCTAGGGAGTCGGGGTTGGGGGGTATTGAGTAGGCGCCATCGCCCATCCTGGAGCAGTCGATGACGTCCCCCGCCGACCTGACGATCAGGCGGCCGACTATCTTGCCCTTAGTATCGTGGAGTATCCCCATGTGCTCCCTCAACAGCCCCGTGGCCACCTCTATGTCCTGTATCACCGAGTCTGACTCCCTCTGGCTATCCCACGTCTCCTCCCTCCTCCTCCTGCCGTGCTCATCCACGTACTCTATGGTGTGCTTGCCAGCATAGTAGAGATCCCTTATAGTCGGGTAGTCGCCCTCACGCCTAGCCCTCACGATCAGCGAGAGCATCAGGACTGTTTGCATGAACTTCTTAGCCTCGCCCATGTCCAGGAACTCCCTCCTAAGCTTCCTGGGCCCCAGCTTCAGCATCTTGGACTTAGGGTCCCAGACCACATTGGCGAGGGTCCTAGCCGGTATCTCGAGCGCGGGAGGCTCACCCTTCAGTATCTGGTCTCGCAGCCTCCTCCCCAGCGCCTCCAGGGCCTCCAGCACCCTCATCTCATCCACGCTCATCGCGCCACCCCCCTCCGCGCGAGCCTGGACTTGATAAGCTCTAGCAGCCTCCTCCTCAATAAATCCTCACCATCCCCAGTCACGTAGCCTATGGCCCTGGCCACCTCGTCCACGTACTTCCTCATGGTGACCTCCCACCTCTTAACCTCCATCATCCTCTCAAGTCTAGAGAGGTGCCTGCGCAGCCTCCTGGCGCACTCCCTTAAGCCCATCTCCAGCTCCCTCTCAACCTCCGGCACGTCGGCTACAGCCTCCTTGCCGACCCCCTTGAATGGCACCTTAGTTGAACATATGTGGGTCACCACCGCTAGGGGGGCTGGCATCTTCACCTTATACACGCTCCAGTCTATCTTCCTCACCACCTTCTTGGCGACGTCCACTCCTTCATCGTAGAGGAGGGGTATCCGGTTGGCGAATCTGTACAGTATCGGCTCCTCGGCGGGCGGCACCTCGCCCCCATACGCTATAGCGACCTCCACTATGAAGGGATGACCGGCGTACGAGGAGGGGGGTCTAGTGACAGCTGTGGCAAACTCTGGCTTTAGGACGCTCTTAACCCCCCTGATCAGCAGTTCCTCGCCCAGGGGGGATAGCGTTATGGGCCTAGGCCTCCTCCACCCACCGTAGGCCTGCATCTTGGCGGCTAGCTCCTCGAGGTCCTCCACCCTGAGCTCCTTGACCTCCATGTTCGGGTCGAAGCCCGCCCACTCACAGAACTTCTGAGCGGTGATGGGGCCCACGCCGTCAAAGTGCGTTGAAAGGAATTTCGCGAGAGTGGCGCCCCTCCTACACCTCTCCACCATCCTCCTCAGCATCTCGACATCAACGCCCTTGGGATGGGGCTTCCCAACAGCCGGCGCGGGTGGGAGCTTGCTTGATGACCTCTCAAAGGTGAGCGATGACTGGGGGCACCTGAAGGTTATGGTGGCGTAGGGCGTTATCATGGCCGTCCTCCTTATATACTCCTCAACCCTCCTCCTAGCCTGCTGCCAGTTCCCCCTCAATAATAACTCGACACGCGTCCCATGCCAGCCATCAACGTTCCTCAGGACTCTCAAGTTCCTTATGACTGGGAGGTTCCTCTCAACGTCTATGAGTACATCAAACTCGTAGATGAAGGGGGATTTACGCGTTGCCGTCCTAATCCTGACCGGCTGCCCCGTCGTCAGCTGCGCGTAGAGCACCGCCATCTTAACGCCCAGGCCGAAGACCCCCCTAGCCTGCCTCAACACGTACTTAGACCCATAGAACACGCGGCCGAACACGTTAGGAACCTCGAGGGCTGACACGCCCACTCCATTATCCTCGACGCATATTCTCACCCTGCCATCAGCCTCCTCTCCCACCTCTATCTTGACGTCTGGGAGCAGCCCGTACATCTCAGTGGCGTCTAGCGCATTCTCGACAAGCTCCCTGACAGCCTGGTACACTGCCCTAGTAGGATTAGAGAAGCCAGCCACCTCCCTGTTCCTGTAGAAGAACTCCGAGGGGCTGAGTTGCTCATACCTCTCCCGCATACTGCCCTCCCGAGAAATTCAGAATATTTAAGCGTCTCCTCAGGCGAGTACCCGCACTAGGAATTTTCGCCTCTTAGACTTGCGGACTGGGAGCGCAAGCAGCAGTAGAGCTACCATGGCTAGGGCAGCCGCCTCCAACCCTCCCCTCCAGTAGCTTAAGGGGAGAAGCGCGGCAGCCACAGCTGTCAACGCCTTAGCCTTCACGGTACAACCCTGGTATTACACTTTTAATACCCATCGATTACCAACAATCGCTCCACATCCTGAGCAACCTTAAATTACTGAGGACTCGTATACTGGGCGGGCAGCTAAGCGCGCCAGTGCTTGAGGTGCTACACATGCCAGCTAACCTCCCTCCACAGGCTAAGGCCAAGTGGCTTAAGGTGATGGAGGCAAGGACTAAGGAGGAGAAGCTAAAGGCGCTGATGGAGTTCCTCTCGGCAGTGCCCAAGCACAAGGGCACTGAGAAGCTAGTGATGCACGTGCGGCGCCAGATAGCTCGCCTCAGGCGCGAGCTAGAGCTCGAGAGGGCTAGGAGGAGGGGCGGTGGCGGCCCCTCGCCCTTCGTTGAGAAGGAGGGGGATGTCCAGCTAGTGATGCTCGGCTTCCCTAACTCCGGCAAGTCCACGCTCTTCACCATGCTCACGGGGGTTGAGGTGGCACGTGGGGAGGCGCCCTTCGAGACCCACAAGCCCCAGCCAGGAATGTTCATGTGGGAGGGACTCGAGGTACAGCTCGTAGACACTCCCTCGCTTGTATACTCGCCCAGCTCAGCCAGGAACAGCCAGATTATGGCCCTAGCTTATAATGCCGATGCTCTGGCGCTGGTGGTCGACGCCACGCAGGGCGTCGCAAGCCAGCTTTCACTGCTGGAGGATATGCTGAGGGAGAAAGGCATAACCATCAGGGAGGAGGAGCCCAGAGTAGTTATCGAGCGCCGCCGCAGTGGCGGCGTAGTGGTGATGGGTGGTCATCTGAGAATAGATGAAGTCGCGCGCCTGCTAAGATCTTACGGCATATATCACGCCTTAGTCAAGGTGGAGGGGCCAGCCACCCTCGACGATGTGGAGGCAGCGATCCTAGGGGCAACTGCCTACAAGCCAGCACTGGTGATGGTGACTAAGGTGGAGCAGAGGCCTGAGGCCATCAAGGAGGCGGCAAAGGCTGCCTCCGGCCTCGAGGTGGTGGGGGTGGGGCTTAATACCAGGCCTGAGGAGGTGAAGGCCCGGATCGTCAGCTATCTGCTAGACAGGCTGGGCCTCATCAGGATCTACACTAGGAACCCCAAGACAGGGGAGGTCAGTAAGAAGCCGCTGGTTGTGCGCAGGGGCGCTAGAGTGGAGGACGTAGCACGCAGGATTCACAGCAGGCTCTCCAGGGAGTTTAGGTACGCCCTAGTGTGGAATGAGAGGCGGCTCAAGTTCAGCCCCATGAGGGTGGGGAGGGACTTCGAGCTAGGCGATGGCGACGTAGTGGAGATAGTGGCTTAGCCGACTTCACAGCTAGCGGAGAAGGATAGCCTTAAGTAAACTAGGCCTCACTACACGAAGGTGGTAATGTGAGCTCTCGCGAGGTCAGGCTGAGAGTAGCAGAGGCTAGGCAGCGCGATGTTGGCAGGGGGATCGCCAGGATAGACCGCGACACCATGAGGGCACTGGGGGTGGAGGCAGGGGACGCTATTGAGATAATCGGGAAGAAGAGCACGGTTGCCATAGCGTGGCCAGCCTATCCCGCGGATGAGGGGCAGGGGATTATCAGGATGGATGGCACGCTGCGGCACAACGCCGGCGTCTCCATTGGCGACACAGTGGTTGTCAGGAAGGCAGAGCTCCAGCCCGCTAAACGCGTAGTCCTAGCCCCCTCGGGCTACAGCGGCATAGGGATCTCACCAGAGTTCGCTGAGTACGTTAAGGAGAGGCTAATGCACAGGCCCTTGAGGAGGGGGGACGTCGTCGAGATACCCATCTTGAACACCGCGCTACGCTTCGTAGTGACCTCCACCTATCCCTCCGCCGCGGTCCAGGTGGTCCCTGACACCGAGGTGGTGGTCAGGAGTGAGCCCGTTTCAGAGGCTGAGCTAGCGATACCCAAGGTGACGTACGAAGACATTGGAGACCTGGAGGAGGTGAAGCAGAAGGTCCGTGAGATGGTGGAGCTCCCCATGAAGTACCCAGAGCTCTTC
>QMRZ01000121.1 GCA_003649495.1 Thermoprotei archaeon
GGCAACTGGTGGAGGAGTTGGATGAGGTGTGCAGAGAGGAGGGGTTCACTAGGTCGGAGCTGATCAGGATAGCGGTTAGGAGACTCTTGACTTATCGTAAGTTGAGGGGGTGATGGAGAGGTGGGGAGAGACGGGTTGAGTTCAGCGGAGGAATTCTTCCTCGGCTTGATATTCGGCGGGATATGGGCGCTAGGGACCGTGATAGTGCTACTCCGCCTAGGGGCCCTCCTAGTCCTGTGGCGCATGCTCCCACCCACGCTCTGGAGAACATATGAGCTGATAGTCTACGCGATCGGAGTGCTCATAGATCTGGCGATAGCGATGTACATTACCAGTAAGGAATGAAAGGGGCTAAAAGAGCGTAAATGCACCCTTTTTCTCCACTCTCCAAACAATATATATGTCGGAGACTCTCATCATGTCACGGTGAAGCTCCATGTACGTGGACCTGTGGGGCAGTAACATTAGACTGTAGCTTTCTGTATCGTTGTGTATCTTTCCATGCCTCTTAGGGCTATTAGATAGGCGGAGGCTGTGTGCCTATCTAGTCCGTGCCTCCTCATCAGCTCATCATGCTCCTCGGAGCGGGTCGTCCCTCTAGGGTCTACGTATTTTACGCCTATGGAGTATAGCGACGCCTTCAAGGCTATTCTCTCCACCACCCTGTTTCTGAAGACTTGGACTCTGTAGTTGTAGTTATTACTTCTTCTCTCGCCCTTCCTCACCCACAGCGTCTTGAGGTAGCCTAGGGTCTCTGGATTCTCTAGGAACAGCACCTTTACTCCGTGGTGATAGGCGTATCTAAGCATGTCATGTATTGCCATCCCTATGATGCTCCACGCCCTCTGCCTAGGGCATCCCTTCCAAGAGGCTTCCTCGAACCAGAAGGTTCTAACATCCCTTAACCTGCCGTATCTATCCACTACAGCGAGATTCGCCCTATCGACATTAACATCTACTCCACCGTACAGCGCACCGTGGTTTCCCCTATACCTCTTGAAGTGCTCTAGGTAGAACTTATACGGTATCGATAGATGTATCTCGCCGTGAACCCATAACACGTTCCCCCTCTCTCCATATCCCCTAAGAACTACTCTCGCCACGTATGGTTGCCTCTCCTCAATTATTTTGCCTAGTACTCGCCTATAGCTTCTCGATATTGTCGGCTTTAGTGGAATTCTCCTGCTCTCTCCTTGATAACTTATTGTTGTAATTCTAAAGCTATAATCCCTTTGTAGTGTAACATTTCTACATGGATACTCTTTCTCAGCTTGCTGGAACAGTAGCCAGTTCTTAAACTCTATATCGTTAAATGGCACGCCTAGTGCCTGAGCCGACTCATAGATAGAGTACACCAACGTTATAGCTCCATCAACATAACGTCTATTAGGCAATATCTCCTGTAGCCTCCTCCTATACATCTTCTTCAAGGCTATGAGCGAGGTAATACGTGGGTTCTCCCCTAGGATGAGGCTATGCAAGTGTAGAACGACATGCCTGAACAAGCGAGCCGTGGATAATAGCATTCTAGCCTCAGCATCACAGGCATTAAACGGCAACCTCAGGGTCAGATACGTCTCATTCATGGGGCTTAAACCCCATAAGGCTTAAGTACCCCTATTGTTATAAATCTAATGGTGCCCCTCGGGTGGGCGAGGGGAGTCGCGCTCCCGTAGCTTGCCCGAGGGAGACCGTGATGAACCCATCCGTGGCTGATGCAGAAGGATATAGTTTGACACGTGATGCTACGGATGGGGGGAACGGCGCTACAGGTCTCATAGTACTGGTGAAGAGCGGCGTCATATACAGCAACCAGGCGGGGGGGTTGGCGTGTAGGCACCCAGCGGAGGAGGGCGTCTTCATACCGCTCCAGGCGTTCCCCGACGTCGATGTGGACAAGCTGGAGTGTGGCCTCGCCAAGGTGTTCTCGGAGAAGTACGGGGACTGGTGCTGTAATGGAATAGACGAGGAGGACGCGGATTACCTGGATAAGGTCTTCGAGGAGTGCAACCTGCCTTTGCGAGTCGATAGGGAGAGGCTAAAGGACAGCATGGAGGCGTGGCTATACGTAATCATCACCAGAGACGTGGCTTGCGACGTCGTGAAACACCTAGTAGGCTTCAAGGGGCGTCGGGCTGTTTTAACATGGCTGAACTCAGACTGATTCTCAGGTCAGACGCGCGGTGGCAAGCCACCAAGGCCCCGCTACCATCCTCATCATCCCTCACTCACTCTCTCTGGAATATCCTTTTATAGTATTCTATCAGCCGTGGCACGACTTCCTCCACCTCGTATCTAGGCTCATACTTCAAGACGTGTCTCATCCTCCAGGTATCCGCTAACGTCTCCCTTATGTAGAACCTGGGGTAGGGGTGTCCACACTCGAAGTTGACATCTAGACCCTGGCTCCCCACAAGCTCTATCATCTCCCTCACCGTGAAGCTCCTGCCCGTGCCCACGTTGAATATCTCGAACTTCACGGGGCTCTGGCTCAAGTCGTACTCCAACGCCTTGAGTATGGCCCCCACCACATCCTTGACGTATATCAGATCCCTGGATTGGCTGCCATCGCCATACACTATGAACTTCTTTCCGGTCAAGCCACTCCAGATGATCTGCGTCAACAGGTTGGCGTAGGGACCCTTATGCTCCTCCCTCTCCCCGTACACAGAGAAAAACCGCAGGATTATGCACTCCACGTCGTGATGCATGGCGTAGAGCTGGCAGAGACGCTCACAGTAATATTTGACCTCAGAATAGTAGTCGCTGGGGAATATGTCCATAGGCTCACTCCAGGGCGTGGGATTGCCATTATACACGCTACTGGATGACCCGTAGATCACTTTCAGCCTATACTCTCTTGCAGCCTCCAAGACGTGCATCATGTCGTGTATCACATCGCTGACCAGGTGTGGATTCCGCCTATACATCGGGGATGATGATGGTTGTCCCAAGTGAACTATGGCGTCAAACCCCCGCGCTAGCTCCTCCACGTGGCGACTCCTCCCTACAACCACCTTAACCCCAAATCTGCGCACATTATCCATCTTCCCCAACGAGCAATCATCAATCACCAGCACCTCGTGACCACGCTTGACTAATTCCTCCACGACGTGCGAACCTATGAAGCCACAACCCCCAGTCACAATCACCTTCATACGCCACGTAATTCCGCCACCCCGCTTAAATAGGCATCAGGCGAAGAAAAAGCATGCATTTACACACGTTTAAGCCCTGAGCCTAATATATTGCGTGTAGTCGTGCCCAGTTATCTCCGATATCCTCTCCACGTATGCCATGAAGTACGCAGTCTTGGCGCGTAAGCTGGATGGCCACCTCGCTGGCAACTTGGCGTAGATCTCGGGGGCCTTGCGCCTCCAAGAATCTCCCACAGCACGATCATAGTGTCTCAGCTCTCCATAATCCCACGCCATGCTGTCAAATGATATCCGCATGGCGAGAGACCTCATCATCTTTAGCACCTTGAGCGTCAACCCGAAAGCGTGAATCCATGAATGCGGGAAATACGCCCTAGCCGTCTTGATGCAATACAGTATCCACGTATGCTTGAGAGCCTTGCAGACAGTCCCCACAGCAACTCTAGGATAATCACCTATAATCTCCCTCAGTCTCTCACAACTTTCGAGAAAGCTAAAGGTGTTCATGTATCGTGACTGTATGACTGGCAACCAGGCCACGCCATCTATCGAGATGAATTGCTTAATGTTGCGCAAGGTCTTATCCACGTTGTCCATCCCGCCCTCGTAGGTGAGACCTGGCACGTAATCATCGGGATAGTCAGGCGTGACCACCCACACCCTGTCGCCGAATAGCTTTCCCAGTAACTTGGCTCTCTCCCTATACTTCATCAGATAATGACGCGGGTAGTCCCGTAGCCCTTGCCTGTGGAAGAAATACTCCACGCCGCTGTCCACTATCGCGTACTCGAAGTCCTTGCCGACTATATACTTCCAGTCCAGCATGGTGGTGAACAGCCAAGGCCACTCCACCGTCTCTGGCGGTTTCGTGTAGAACCTCAGCGGTGCGCCCATGGCGCATCCATCATTCCTCCACCTCCCGGATCATTATCTCCAGCGTGACCGCGCCCTCCAGCCTCCCAGTCCTCAACGCGCTCAGGAGGCTGTGGAGCCAGTTGCACATCGCCCACTCATCCTCGAACTCCGCGTAGAGGATCTCCGCCTCGTCCCCGGGCTCCTCCCCCGCCAGCAACTTCACCACGTACCTCCTAGCCATCAATCCCACCAACCGCTCATGGTTATGTATAAGTATCGTGGACATAATTAAGGTCACGTGCCGATAAAGCGACCTTTGGCATACCTCATCAGGAGGGCTAAGGAAAAGGGTCATGCAGAGTTGTATTTTTACTGGCGTCTCAACTATGAGAAGAGGGCGTTTAGCTAGCGCCACAGGGGCAGGATAGAGGTCTACAAGACCAGGGATGGCGGGTGGCACCTCCTCATAGAGGAGCCAGGACGCCTAGACTTCATAAGGAAGGACTACAAGACGCTCCCAAGCCTCAAGCGGTTCCTGAAGAGGTGGTTCGACGAGAACGGTGGGGCGGCTGTGTTCGTTAAGCCTGGCAAGGGCGGTGGTGGCGAATTCATCTCTCTGCGCAACCTCCTGGGGACCACCATAGATGAGACGGACGCCTGGAAGGTGATCCTCGCCAGGGCGCTGGGGCACCTGAACTACAGGCGCCTATATGGCATCAAGGTGTACAAGTCAGCCACAAAGGAGTGTGACTATTGTGGCAAGCCCACCAACGTGGCGTTCCTCTTCGGCTGGGATGATGGCACCCGCTACAGCGAGCACTACTGTCAGGAATGCATAGAGGGGGAAATCCTCCCGATGATAAGGGAGCACGTGGAGGAGGTGCTGAGGAGCTTGA
>QMRZ01000122.1 GCA_003649495.1 Thermoprotei archaeon
GCGCGCCAACAGGTACATGTTCGTCCCCGACCCAGCCCCCCTGACCTCCAGGGGGGCTGGGTCGGGGACGAACATGTACCTGTTGGCGCGCGGCTCCACGTACCTCCTGTTGAGCGCGTAGAGGTTCTCGAGGCTTATCCTGGCTGATGACGGCTTGATCCCCACATTCAGTATGAGGTCCCATATGGCCTCGGGCAGTATCCCCCTCCTCCTCAGCGCCCTCAGGGTGGCTAGCCGGGGGTCGTCAAAGCCCCTGTAGAAGCCCTTCTCAATCCCCTCCCTCATCCTAGACTTGCTAAGCACAACCCCCTCCACGCTCAGCCTGCCGAAGTGCACAGCCACTGGGTACTCCCAGCCGAAGTGCTCGTACAGGTACTTCTGCTTCAGGGTGTTGATCTCATGCTCCTTTCCCCTGAATATGTGGGTGACCCCCATCAGGTGGTCATCGACGCCGCACGCAAAGTTGTAGGTTGGCCAGACTACGTACTTGCTCCCCGTGAGGGGGTGGGGGTAGCGGTCAGTGTCTATTATCCTGAACGCTATCCAGTCCCTCACGGAGGGGTTGGGGTGCCTTATGTCGGTCTTAACCCTCAGCACAGCCTCCCCCTCCCCAAACTCTCCGCCCAGCATCTTGTCCCACAGCTCAAGCTGATCCTCCACGCTCCTCTCCGCGCACGCGCACCTGACGCCCGCGGCCCTCAGCTCCCTCACCCTCTCGGGGCTGCACGTGCAGACGTAAGCGCCCCTCAGTTCTATTAGCCTGCGCGCGTGCTCGTAGTACACCTCCATCCTGAGCGACTGTATGTGCTCCTCATCCCACTTCAACCCAAGCCACCTGAGGTCCTCTCTAATCATCTCGTAGGCCTCGGGCATCGGCGGCTTCGTCTTGGGGTCGGTGTCCTCGAACCTGAGTATGAAGCGGCCCCCATACATCCTGGCGTACTCGTAGCTGATGATTGCAGGCCTCGCACTCCCCAGGTGGAGGACAAAGTCCGGGTTCGGCGCGAACCTCGTGACCACCCTCCCCTTCTCCGCGCGGGGGAGGGGCGGCAGACCCCTCCTCCCTTCATCCCTCCTCTCCTCCTCGAGGGCCCCGGGCCTCAGCCTCTCGAGGAGCTCTCTCTGCTTCTCGAGGCCCATGGAGTTCACCTCAGCTACAACCTCCTCAACCAGCTTGACAACCTCCCTAGCCATGCTCCTCAGCTCCGGCCTGGAGCCCAGCAGCTTAGACACCACTGGCTTCACCATGGCCCTGCCGCCGTACCTCACCGCGTTCTGCAGCGCGTATATCAGCGCCAGCCTCCTAACCTCCTCCATGACTCCCCCTAAAGCGGGGGCCGCGCAGCCATAAACGTTCCCCACAGCGGCAGGATTATAGCGTGGGCAGCCCATACCCCCACGTGCTGGGCTTAGAGTGGCTCCAGAGGATCGCAGCCGCGGCTCTGCTGGCCTACGCGGCCTACTCCGACTTCAGGACCAGGGAGGTGGATGATAGGATATGGGTCTTACTCTGCGCAGTCTCCGCCCCAGCGACGCTGCTGCAGCTGGCGAGGCTGGACCCCCCGGCGCTTCTCGCCTACGTCGCGTCATCCTACACCGCCTTCAGCCTGGGGCTGGCGCTCTCCGCCTTTGAGCTCATGGGCTGGGCCGACTTCCTGGCCCTGGCGTGCATTGGCCTCACCACGCCGCCGGCGGCCCGAGGCCCCATCTCCTCCATCCCCGCGCTGTCCGTGCTCGTGAACTCCCTCATCGCATCAGTCGCCTACCCACTCTACCTGCTAGCCAGAAACCTGGCGGCGGCCGCCCGGGGCGAGAGGATCTTCGAGGGCGTCGAGGCTGGGGCGCTGGAGAAGACCCTAGCCCTGCTGACCCTCACCCGGATTCCCGCCGAGGAGTACGAGAGGAGGAGGGACTTCTACTCGCTGGCCGAGAAGCTGGAGGATGGCCGTAGGCGCCTAGTCTTCTCCCTGAGGATAGGGGGTGAGGAGCTCCCCGCGCCGCATGCCGACAAGGTCTGGGTATCCCCCTACGTGCCCTATGTGGCCATGATAGCGGCTGGCTACCTGATGTACCTTGCCGTGGGCTGCCCCCTCGAGGCTCTGCTGCCCAGGTGAAGGCCAAACGTTAAAACAGGGGCTGCCCCCTTCTATATGGCGATGACGCGGAAACCGGGTTCCGACGGGGAGGGCCGGCAGAGCCGGGACCCGGATGGCGACGAGGGCTAGGATGAGCCGCCCACCCCCACGGAGTGATGACGCTGGGAAGATCGTGAGCTGTGAAGAGCCCCATCTCACACTGACCGGCGATAAGGATATTATCTGGGCGCTCACAGATCTACGTGATCCCGCCTGCAACTGGGCTGTGTGCCCATAGGATGAGCAGGCGGCCGGGCGGCGGCTTCACCTCCTCAACGTTTTTTAAAGTCGAGCTCCTATGCTTAGCGGCGATCACATGAGGCCCCCTGCCGTCGAGGAGGCGCGAGCCATTAAGTACCCCGAGGTGAGGGACCTCCCCCCCGAGGAGATAGGGAGGCTGGCGCGCAGCATCGCACCCCGCCTGATGCCTAAGCCAGGCGTCGATTACAAGCTATACCTCGGGTCCAGGCCTGAGCTTAGGGAGGGAGAGAGGCTGCTGAGCTACACGCTCTCCGTCTGCCCCCAGTGCTACTCACTCCTCGTGGCCGTGATCTTCGAGAGGGACGGCAAGGTCTACGAGAGGAAGGTGTGCCCAGAGCACGGGGAGTTCGAGGAGCTCTACTTCGGGGATTACGCCACTTACGAGAGGTTCAGGAAGTGGCAGCGCGACGGGAAGGGCGTGTGGACCCCTAACGTGAAGCTGGAGGCGCTCTGCCCATATAACTGTGGGCTGTGCCCCCGCCACAAGAGCCACACAGCGCTCCTCAACCTGGTGGCTACGAACAGGTGCAGCCTGCGCTGCTGGTACTGCTTCTTCTACGCCGCCAAGGCTGGCTACGTCTACGAGCCATCGCTGAACCACATCAGGTTCATGCTGAGGGAGGCCAGGAGGATGCTGCCGTACCCCGCGGTAGCGGTGCAGATAACGGGTGGCGAGCCCCTCATGCGGGACGACATAGTAGACATAGTGAGGATAGCGAAGGAGGAGGGCTACAAGCACGTCCAGGTGAACACTGAGGGCATAAGGCTGGCCTTCGACCCCGAGCTGGCGGTTAAGCTCAGGGAGGCGGGGACGAACGTGATATACATGAGCTTTGACGGCGTCACTCCCTTCACCAACCCGAAGAACCACTGGGAGGTGCCCTACACTCTCGAGAACCTGCGGCGGGCGCGGCTCGGCGTCGTGCTAGTGCCCACGGTGATAAGGGGCTATAACCTCCACGAGGTGGGTGCCATCATAAGGTTCGGAGTTAAACACGCCGACATCGTGAGGGGGGTCAACATGCAGCCAGTCTCCATAGTTGGCCGTGTACCGCGAAAGGAGAGGGAGAAGATGAGGGTGACTATACCCGACGTCCTCTTAGAGATAGAGAAGCAGACAGACGGTCAGATAAGGAGAGAGGACTGGTACCCCGTGCCCAGCGTGGTGCCGGTCTCTAGGTTCATAGAGGCTATCACCGGCAGGCCTCAGTTCGAGCTGACCACGCACTTCGCCTGCGGCGCCGCCACCTACATCTTCTGGGATGACGATGGGGAACTAATACCCATAACCAGGTTCGTCGACGTGGAGGGGCTCATGCAGCTCCTGGAGAGGGAGGCCGAGGAGATCAGGAAGGGTAAGAGCAAGTATATGGCGATGCTCAGCGTCCTACTAAAGCTCAGCAGGTACGTTGATGTAAGCAAGGCGCCCAAGAAGTTTAAGAGCAAGAGGAAGTTCCTGAAGTACATTTACAAGATACTCGTCAGGCACGACTACTCATCATTGGGTGAGTTCCACTACCAGTCGCTCTTCCTAGGCATGATGCACTTCCAGGACCCCTACAACTACGACGTGAGCAGGGTGCAGCGCTGCGAGATCCACTACGTGATGCCCGACGGCCGCATAGTCCCCTTCTGCACCTTCAACGTCTTCCCAGAGCTCTACAGAGACAGGGCCCAGAGGGCCTTCTCCTACACTATTGAGGAGTGGGAGCAGCTAACGGGTAAGAAGCTCAGCGAGGAGGTCTACGTACGCAACATAAAGAAGCTCATTAGGGGCGAGCCCTACAGGAGGGCCTACGAGGGCATAGCCGACGTCCTCTCGATACCCTACGAGGAGCACGTCAAGGCCTCCAAGAGGTTCGGGATACCAGTTGCGGAGTAGCCATGAGGATCAAGGCCTTCAGCTTTGAGGCCAAGGCCAGCGAGCCCAGGCCCATAGACGTAAAGGTGGAGACCAGGGTCTACGAGGCTAGGAGGGGGAGGGCCGTGAGGCTCAGCTGTGCTGAGCGCCCCTTCTCGCTAGATGACGCCCTCGACTTCGACCTCGAGTTCAGCGATACGCTACAGCTGACGTACGCCGACGTGATCCATGGCTCATTCAGCTGCAGAGTACTCGACTGTGAGGCGGGCGGCGACACGATAATCAAGGTGCTGGATGCGCAGCTAAGCGGGAGGAGGGTCAGGCTATTCATTGTACTCACCGTGGAGGAGGGGGATGTGAGGAGAGTTTACGCCGACAGGATCACGGGCCTCGGCGAGTGGCGGGAGAGGGCTACTAAGATATCGCGCCTAGCTTCTCTCCCCCCCTCCGAGCTAGAGGCATTATAAATATTTTCATAGGAAAATTTATCCGCAGGTCATGCTCCCTTAATTTGGGGGTATGCCCGATTCTGAGAAGAGTAAATTACTTGAACACGTAGTCCTTGTCTCCAAGGAATTGTTAAAGAGCACCAGGTCGAGGAGCATCTCAATAAAGC